>NZ_VFUR01000016.1:0-142507 GCF_006441095.1 Mesorhizobium sp. B2-5-4
TCCGATCCCAATACAGAATCGGCAACCTCACAGATCGCGATCACTCCCGAAAGGTGGCCCGAAAACACCGCTTACGCTGGAAGTACTCCGACTTCGAAACATCGTTCCTGTACTTCGTCAAGGAGATCGACCTCACAGCCACTTTGAAGGCGGCGGCTGAGAATTCTGAACGGGCTTCGCTTGAACAGCAGGTCTCTGCCATTGAGGAAAAGCTTCTTCAGCTCAGAGCGAAGCGCGAACGGATATTTGAGCTTCTGACTGAACCAGGCGCATCGATGGCCTTCATAAGGAGCAAGCTCGACGAATGTGAAAGGCAAATCGCCGACGAGGAACAACTGGCGAGCGACGTTAGGATGCAAATGTCAACTGCTCAAGCCATGCCAGTTATCACCGCTTCCGAATTGAGATCGTTGATCGAGGCGGTCCAGGATATGTCAGCACCGGATATTTTTGATCGTCGCGCTGTGGTCGCCAATCGGTTGCGGATGGTAATTACGTCCCTGAGGATGGCGGTTGACGGTACTCGACCTAAAATTCAGCGGATCAGGGATTTTCTAGAAAGCGAAAACGTTGATCCGAGCGAACGCAGGCAATTGCTTGACCATATCGAACGAACCAACATTGAAGCAAAGCGGTATAATCGCAGCTTCACCGTCGTTCTAGCCGACGGAATTTCCCGTAGAATCGTGCTGAACAATGACGACCCAACGGATTTCGTCGCTGAGGTCACCGTGGATGCCTCAGGCAATCCGGCTGGCAGCGAACGTGGCATGGACCTGCAAACACTATTCGGACGTGCATCGGAATAGTAATGCATCGCCGATTAGAGGGCACGTGGCTGTGTGGCAATTTTCGAGCGGAACAATCGAATGTGAGAGTTCGTGAGGTCCGGTTGAGATCGCCATAAATAGATTGCCACCCAGAATCGTCATTCCCTCAGAACCGAATTTCCCCTTCAGATCCTTTCCCTTTTGTCGGTTTCAAATCGGTTTTTGGACCGTGCCGACGGCCATCCTCGCACGACTTCAACCTCCCAAACGCAATTTCACCCCATTAAACCGATGGGTCTATACCCCTTTGAAAGAAGCCAACTCACATGCAGCAAAGCCACTCACAGTTCTCCCCACCCTCCATCTCATCTCAATATGCATCCTGGTTCGACAACAGGATCGAGCAGTTTATCGAAGCTCACAAAGGTAGGTTCGATCTCACCTCCATGTTCAAACGACGGAACGGGTTTTTCATCACGATCTCGTTCGATCACAGCAGTCGAAAGCATCGGCAAAAAAGTTCCGCACCTATCGACGGCCCAGGTGCCAAAAGTGAGATGGATACGTTCCAGGATCTGTACAATTTGATCTGCCGGAACCTGATCGGACGGAACTACCATCGTCCTTCATTCCATGACGTCAAACCTCTAGCTATCGGTTGTCTGGACATGAACGGATCGAGATACTGGAGATCGATGGGAGAGCTGGAGAACGCTCACATCCACTCGATCTGGATGTTCACTGATCAAACTAGAGATGGATTTCTGAAGTTATTAGCCGACAAAGAATGGCTTAGATCCATCAAAGAACGGTTCTCGATTCGAGAGCTAGATATCCAGCAGCTGGATCATGACCATCGAAATTCGACGGGTGAGAGTCGTGCATCATCGTACATGGCGAAATTCAGGGTGCACAATAATCACGAGCTGAAAGTCGCCGACGACTTCAGGGTGCTGCCATTCCAGGTCGAGAAAACGGTGAACTGAGACAGGGTTTAAGCCGGGTGCAGGCGATCTGGCAGCCACATTTCATCATATTGGATCGAGAGTGACGTCACCGTCAGAAATCTCCGTGAACTCAACATAACCCTGCCCGAATTTCGGAGGCCGTAGGATTCGCCGTAAACCCGGCGTGTGTGTCTTGGTGTGGTTTTCAAGGACGAGGATGGGATTTGCTCAGCGACCGAAAAGAAGATGCCCCACCCCCCTAACAGAGAGGGGCAGGGCATGTGTTAGATATAGCTAATTGACTGTCAGTCCCCTTATGCCGCTAATGGAAGTCGGTCAGACCAATTCTTGGCTTTGCGGATTGCCACAATCTCCTTCACTTGATCCAAGCTGACAGGATCGATCTTATATCGGATGACGAGCGCCCCACCTGCACGGGTTTTGGGCAGTTTGACCAACTTGAGCCCTACCATCTCCAAAAACGGTCGAATTTGCCTGATCGGGTTATGGTCGAGGCTCCTGTTCAAAGCGATGTTGAACTGCTGTTGGATAGCTATCCGATTGTCCTTCATCCAATCTATGAACGGCTTGAGGTTACCCTTACTAAACGTGAGGTCGGACCGGAACGCAAAATTCCGGTAGAAAGGTGCCGTGGAGAGCGTTTCCATCAGCAAAATACGCCCACTCCCGGCGTTTGGAATCAGCATGCCTGACTGTTTACGCCTGTCTGGATCATGGACTCCACCACCGAGTGCGTCGCCGGTCTTGGGGTCCAGCATCATTTCGAAATTGGCCACACAGGCACGGAAGCGACCCCTATCATCGAGCGTAATCAGTTCGTTCGAGATGGGCTGGTTATAGAAGCGCTCTGTCGCCGATCGTTCATAGCTTGCGCGCTCGCGATCGTCGGCGAACTCGTACCTTCTAATGCGACGATCAATTCGCTGGAAATCGGCTTCTGACAAGGATTCTGCCTGCATCAGTCGATTGAGGCGGAGTTTTGCCCGAAGTTCTATGCCCTGTGAGAGGATGTCCGATCCGAAGTGAGCGATTTCCGCATGCTGACCGATGTGTTCGATTTCCCAACCCTGCTGCACCTTGTAATGCAGGAAGTTCCTCCACAGGTGGTTTTTGGATGCCCTCTGTAGTGAGATGATCGCCGTTGCGATGTCCAGAAGCGGATCGGGGCGAACAATCCTTGTGGGTATGAAATCCATTGTCCATTCACGAGCTGAACTGCTGAAGACGTAGGCGTCGAGCGCGTCTTTTTTCACTACGCTGAGGTCGGTTTCGAAGGCGTATGTGGCCGGTGAAACGTAGACTTTAACCTGCTTAGGGTGACGGACGCGGCCCAACTGTTGGTCGCACTCGAAATGGGTTAGCACTTGTGGGACGAACAGGCCGTACACGGTGTCATAGAACTGCTCCTCATTTGGGAACGTAATGTCCACGCCAGTCCCAATGGACGGCGATGACAAGACGGCCTGGTATTTCCGCGCCTCGACTGATGGGCTCTTGATAAATGACATTGCGGCAGGGTCCTTGCTTGCCGTCTCTTCGGACGTGACGACTAGATATGCGATCTCCGGGCATTCCTCCGCGAGTTGCGTCGCAATGTCCTTTATCTTCTCCTTGGAATTGGACGTGAAATAGCAACGCTTGCCTTCTTTGATGGCGTTTACGAAGTCGCCAATCAGGTGGGTCTCCGACGCAAAGACCGCAAGTTTGCCCTTAGGTGACTGATACTGGTTAATGACGACCTGGCTGCTCGTCGGCCCGTCCCTGCGCTCGGCCCACTCCTTAATGAAGTTGAATGACGTCCACGATAGGTCCGCATCCGAAGCGATGACCCGCTTTGCTCTGGCAAGTATGCAGATCAATGCCTGTACAATGTCGGGACGCTTCTCAGCGAGCGTTTGAGAAAGTAGATGCGCAAGCACCTGCTCCGATTCGTCGATCACTACGAGTTTGTACGGGGCCTCCTCAACCACTTTCAAGATGCTGTCGAGGCAGATGCCATAGCGCTGTCGGCGCTTCGTCAAAGGTTCGTCGACCTGATCGTCATGGAGGTAGCACGCAAGGCCCATTGCCGAGCACATCGAGTCAATCAAGGCACGTCGATGCCCTATCAGAAGGACGCGACCTGTCGTCGACGCGACAATCTGGGCAAGCAGCTTCGTCTTTCCGGAACCCTTCGGGCTCTTTATGAACGTAGTGCCGTCTTTGACACGGATTGCGCTGATGAACTTCTCATCGCGGAACGCGATTTTCGCACCCTCCAAACCGGCAGCTGGCTCCTCATGAGCTGAGCTCGGTTGACCTTGTGACGAACGCGAGAGTTTCTGTGCCCCCTTGTCGAAATCATCGAAATCCTGCGGTTCGGGGTATCCTTGCCAATAGGTGACACCGCAAGCGCTGCAATGGACGCCTTTGTTCCGTTTGTTGGCGTTTTCAACGACGAAGGCGCTCGGGTTCTTGTCGTCGTGAATAGGGCAATGCACTTCTGTTTTGGCGGGAGCGTTTACGAGGAGAATTTCGATGCCCTTTGCGGTGCGAACAATCTGTTCTGGCGGCAACTGGATTCTAGAACGCCCTGTGCCAATCGCACCAATTGACCGGTCGTTGTATCCGGCGGCAGCCGTCTGCTCGATCAATGCATGAACCAAAGCCGGCGCAAGTGTCATCCTGATCTCAAAGATCTCGGCGTCAGTGTTGCCGTAGAACATGCGAGCAGGATCGATTGCCTTTGGGTCGCCATGGAGCTTCAACGCAAGAGAGCGGGTAGCTGCCTTGACATCGTTAGCGTCGAGCAGTGTTTCCTCAAGCATGAAGACCACCCGGAACCGATGCCGCTCAGGGGTGTGGCTGCACGTCGAATATATAAAAGACGCGTTTTCCTGGATGAAGGGATGGGCCAGAGCCTCTGAAAGGGTCATCCCTCCATCGACGTCCACAGACAAAATGTCCGTGGCAACGAAGTTATCGGCCTTACGCCTCCCGTTAAGTTCGGCACAGTAGGCGTAGCCGTTTTTAATGTTGGCGATCAGCTCGCCGACGGTGACCTGGCAGGGTTCGAACCCATCCGCCCTTGCTAGAGTGTCGCCGAGTTCGTCTTTGTTGATGAGCCGCTTGTTTATAGAGAAGCGGAGGGGTTTGGTTGTGAAACCATTCATTAGAATATCCTTTATGTTGGGTTTTAAGTTAAGGTTTTGGTGGCCCAGCGGGATGCTGGAATTTTTGAAAATATGAATTTTTAAAAATGTGAAACCGCTTTATCACTGACATCTGTATAGCATTATTGTGCGAATATCGCAAGATCTTGGCAAATTTGACTGATCTATACTTAAGTTAAACCAATACTCTATTGGTGTAACTTATTTCTCAGAAAACAGCGCGATATCAGTGGGTTGTGCGAACCCCTGGCTGGACAAGCCACACGGCCGTCAAACCCACGCTGCTGAGCTTGAAAAAAGTTAGCTTCAAGATGCCTGACTTGGGCCGCGTTGACCTTCTCAATCGCTCTACGGGATGCCGCTGACGATCAACACGGAAGGAGATCAACAATGGCATTCGAAGGATTGAAGCTCGTCGCTACACCCAAGCAGGACGCATCGGACCCTGCATCCAAGCGTCGGCAAAGGCTGGTCATGCAGATCGACCATCAGCTTTATATGGCCGAGCCGGAAAACGTCGGCCGGAAGTTCCGTGGCCGCTGGTGGACAACCGGTATCGACGGCAAGCCAACGCTGGCAATCAAGTACGGCAAAATCCCCCTGGAGCTTGCCAAAGGCAAGCATGCGATAGCATGTGCTGATATCGCCGGCGTAACCGATGCTCTTCAGAAGGCCCGAACTGCTGCGGTTGACGGCACATTCGATGCCCAGTTGGCCACTGTGTCCGAGCAGGTCAGGGCTCGGTTCAAAAAGGGCCGTTGATTAAAACTATGCCGGATAACGAGCCCATCCCGAGATCAGTACCGGGGTGGGCCAATGGCCTAGTTTGACCGCCGTTTTGCAAGAGCACGAAGTTGCTCGACCGCTACAACCAGATCGTTGTCGGTCAAATCCTTAATCAGCAATCGCGCCTCCGTCTCATTCCTGATCCGGTCTTCAGGGCGCTTAACCTGATTGAAGAAACTCTCGACCGGCACATCAAGAGCGTCACTTAATCGGATCAACGTCTCGAAATTCGGCCAATTGACGCCCCGCTCCCACTGCGAAACGGCATCGAGCGATCTGCCCGTGCGAGAGGCAAGATCGTCCTGCGTCAGGCCTCGAAGCTTTCTTAGCTCCCTTAGAATCAAGCCGAAATTGTCGATTGCAGACATGCCGCAGATGTGCGCTGCCTGCCATTTTCGTTGAACCTAGAGAATTACGATCTTTTATATTTTTATCGTAGAGAGCTACCAGTTTTTGTTGATCACCTCTGCGACCAAGAGTATCGCTATCCTGTATCAGGGGTCGCCCAAGAATGGGTGAAAAGGGGTCTCATGGAAGAAGCAGCAGCACCAATCAGCATGATCGACTGTCCGTATTGCGCGGAGCCGATCAATCCCAAGTCGAAGAAGTGCAAGCACTGTGGGGAAATCCTCGATCCGCAGATGCGAGAGATTGAGCTTCTCAAGAGCCAGCGAAACAGCCCGCAAGTTTTCATGAATGCCGGCGGAGGGGCAGCAGCCGCAGCTGCGTCCGGGATCGGATCGTTGAGGCGGTTCCCCCACTGGTTCCACATCCTGCTGACGATCATCAGTGGTGCGCTTTGGCTGCCGGTGTACATCCTCATGTACCTGTTTCGAAACAAGCGATACTACTACTGAGGGCCGGCCTGATGAGCATTTGGTCCATAACTGGCGCCAATGGCCGCCTCTACCGAAACATTGTGGCGGTACTCGCGATTGCCATTTCCATACCAACCCAGGCCTTTGCCGATAGCAGTTTTCGCGGATTTACGGTGTCTGATAGCCCCGATCAGGTCGACAAGACTGCGAAGAGCGAAGGGTTCACCGTGAAATGGCGAGGCGACGATAGCGAAGACAGACGTGCGACCCTTCTTGACGGGGATAACGAGTGTGGATGGATCACGTTCAACGGTGACAGCAAGGTCGAAAAAATGGTGTTTGCCGCATGTTTCTTCGGGGCTGACGGGCTTGGACTACGCCAAGTTACGCAGGAGTTCGTCAATAAGTTCGGTGGATCGGCGGAGACGGAAGTGATTTCCGATGAGGTATGCAAAGGCGCTCAGCCATTTGCGTTCAAGGGCCGAACCTCCGAAGGCGAACTGTTTCGGATAGAAGAGGATTGCAACGCCTGGGCGCTATATGTCGCTGTAGAGATCAAGCCGGGATCGGGTAAGGGTCTGAAATTCTAGGTGCCAATCCTGGTGGTCGCCCTTGAATGACGGCGGGCGGACCCGCCGCGTCTACCTCGCGACCGTCAAAGGATGCTGATCAGCGAACCGATCGCCTTTTGAATCCCATCTTCGTTCCGCTTGTAGAACACGCGAATGCCAACTTTTGTGCCGGTGACCAAATGCGTCGTCGTAAGCCACTTCATGTGGATGCTGACTGACTCCTGGGTGACCCGAAGCTTGCCTGAAATCATTTTGTTGGTCAGCCCGGTTTCGGCCGCCTCGGGCACGTCAGGAAAATGCTCTTCGGGATGGTTCAGAAAGTCGAGAATTTTTAACCTAGCATCACAAGCAAGGGTCTTCATCAATCGGTAATCCATCGTCGGCTTCATCAGCTTGTTTTCGATGGACGACGCTATCCCCAAGCAAGCAACTATCGACAACGAGGTTTTTTGTCGGGCTGATTGACATCAAAAACAACGGGGCTCGGTATCCTGAATGGTAATCGAGATCCGCTTTTCCGAAATCGACTTTATGTTCAAGAACTCTGCGACATCGTCGGCAACCGGAAGAAGCGTCGGGATGGCTTTTTGCCTTCAAGGGAAGGCGTGTGGTTTAGCTGCTAATGCGCGACGACCGACCACAAGCCCGCCGCTAACCCGGCGGGCTTTTTGCTCATCTTACCGCCGGCTCCTGTAGTAAGGCTCCACCCGCGTCCCGTTGGCTTTGGTGTAACCGCTCACGTGGGTGGTTCTAGGGTTGCCGGTGATATCGCTTATTGCACCGTAGCCAGTCGCGGTTCCCCCTTGATCTCTTAGCCGCTGTTGTGCGAGCAGCCCGGCCTGGCCTTGCCAATACAACGGTCCGTCGATCCGTTCATTCGCTTTCTCGCCGAAGTAAATGATAGATGGCCATTTTTCGTCCGCGCTGGCTGAGGCCAGCAGCCAGAACGTCGACAAGAGGACGCTGAGTAAAAGAACGATCCGGCGCATGATTAACCTCGCAATCGAGCACGAAGACTACCACGCGGCGCGAATAGGTGCGGGAGGACGTTGATGGCGCGGTTAACGAAGGCTTTGCAGCGGAGTGGCTACCCATTTACCGACCGACGCGGATATTTGAGTTCACCGGCAGTGGCGTCAAGCTGCTCTTGCAGCCGCCCATTCAGCACGATCATCTCTTTTAGCGCTTTCATCACGTCGCCTTTATGCACGGCGACGAAGTTGTCGGCGACGGCTTGCAACGCGGCTTCCTGGCGACTGTCGAGTTTTACAATGTGGTCCATTTCACTGGCTCCTAGCGGTCCATGCCCCTGCCTCTAGTGAACAAAAAGGGAACAAAATTGTCAAGATTGAATTGACTTGGGGAGGAATACCTTCCTATTCGTGTCCCATGCCCGAGCAACCGCCTAAGCGCCGAACAACCATCTGGTTCCTTAGTTCTGCCGTCCAGTACCGGCAGCTGGTATGGGTTGATTGTGGGTATTGCCACGACCGCCACGGTCGGCGCTACTACGAGCCTGGCGACCTCATGAAGCTGTTCGGCGATGTCGACGTGAACCGCCTAAGCAAGTCGATGAAATGCGAGCGCTGCGGCCGAAGGGACAACATCGAATGCGATGTCATCGTGCCTGTGGCCGCCGAGCGCGAGCGGATGAAGGTGCGCCGGCTGGCCAAAATAGAAGTTCGGAAACGCCCCGTCTGGCGGGACGACTAGAACAGCGATCCTTGGGCTGGCGACTGTGGCGGGAACTTGATCTGTGTGGCCGGCTTCTCGACAATCACGAGCGCATCGTCGGCGGCCGTCCGCTGCATGTGTCGTGCTTCGGACCACGGCGCTGTTAGCCACGTCTCGACCTCATCCTGGGTGGTCAGGACTACCGGCATAGCCTTCTCATGAATGGGCGCGATGAGGGCGTTAGGCTTGGTCGTCAAGAAGCCGTAAAGCTCGAAATCGCCCGGCCCGTTCTTGACCCTGCGGACACCCTGCCAGCGTGTCCAAAAGCCGGCGAAAAAGAACAGCTGCCGATCCTCGCTCCGGGCAAACCAATAGTTCCGTTGAATGCCCGTCTCGGGGTCTTTGTCGCTAGGTGTCGGCGACGGCTCGGCGAAGCTGGTCACCGGCACCACGCAACGATTCCCGACGCCGACGTATTGCTGCCAACGCCCATATTGCGGGTTGCGAATATTCGTCGTGCCGTAGTCAGCCTTACCCTTTACGCGCTCTGCCGGCGTCGGCATGCCCCACAGGAGCTTAGCAAGCTCACGCTGGCCATCGGGCGCATTGCGGACCACAGGGGCAGGGGTGTTCGGATAGATATCAATCGACGGCTCTAGGTTGCCCATGACGTCGCGCAACGCACGCGTCCATTGGCGGATCGCCTCTTGGCTGGTGGTAATATTGTAGAGGTTGCACATTTTGCCTAGCGCTTAAAATATGTGTCTTTCCAACTATCGGTCTTCGGCAGACCGCCATTTTCAGGCGGCAAACGCGCTCGGGCCGCTGGGCGCATGATCGCCCAAACGGCAAAGCCACCCAAGAGCATTCCTAAAACAAATTCCATGCCGCCGCTTCCCGCTGCCTTGGGGTAGCCGAAATAAGCCGGGATCACCGTCAACGTCGCCAGAAGAAGGGCAATTCCACAGGCCCGCAAGCTAACAAAAAGTGCTAACGAACCCTGCTAACGCGAACAGATTGTTTTTATCGATAAAAACGAAATGGCTGGGGAACCTGGAATTACAGCCTGACTTGAAAAACGGTTGTCCTCGGGGCTTTCCATGAAGAAAGGCGAGCTATCAGGAGATAGCCGCCATGCATCACAATCGAAATAGCACGCCGCTCGACCATAGTAGGTCTGAGAAGTCAATTGTTGCCCTGCTTGCGCGGCAGGACAGCGCTCACGTCCTTTCGATATGGCCGGATGATCGCATCTGCGAGTACCTGCTCGCCTCTGATAGCCGACGACATACCTGGCATGCGTGGCTTGCTGCCCATGGCACGGTCATCCGCAATGCAGCCGAGACATACCAGTTTTTGACCTTCGCGAAGTCCCGGGAAGTTCTGACAGATGCGTTCGGCTCGTCTCCTCCTGGTATGATCTCGTCACTCGGCAAATTCGGACCATTTGCAAGGCCAAAACAGGTCTATATCGCGCTCCACCAGGTCCTTTCGGCCGGTGGATCGCTGGCAGGTCATGTCCACCAATCGTCGAAAATCGGAGATGACGAGCTAGTGGCCTTTGCATCAGCAGTTCGCCTGCCGGTGTCGAATCGAGTTATCCGTGCGCTGCTGAAGTGCAAGATGCCCGCCCAAGTACTGCTGGAGCTGCTTTGGGTGATCTCAAGGCTGACACCGACGTACGGCGAGCAGCAAATGGTTCAATGCGTCGCTCAGAGCCGCCAACCGGCATCTATCCTGGCAAACTTGTTCAGCGTGGCGCCGTTCCCTGAACCGCCTTTCCAGCAGCTTGGCTCTCTCGTTCCGATCACCACGGCAGAGCAGCTTCGAGAAGCCGGCAAGGTATTCAATAACTGCCTGAAGGGCGGGGAGGAACTCGCGTACGCGCTCGCATCAGTCCAATCGGGGCAGCGTTATTTCTATCGCTGGGACGGCTGTCCTCCGACCCTGCTAGCGTTTTGCAGATGTGGTCCCACCGGTTGGATACTATCTGAGCGGGCGGGTCCAGCAAATGCCAGCGTACCAGGTGCCACCATGAACCAGATTAGCAAAGTGCTGGCTGGCGCGCCCCATGTCTTTATCGGCAACGGGGGCGCAGGAATGTTGGAGTGGATTTGTGCGAGGTAGAATATTGAGGATTCGGCCAGCCCGTTGATTAGCCGGTCGCCAAAAGCTACGAAAGCTGGATGCTCTAAAGGAGAAAGCCCTTGGCCGACGAGACTGATACCCTAATCAAACTAACCGCCGACGTTGTTTCTGCGTACGTAAGCAACAATCCTCTGCCGGTTTCGTCATTGCCGGACCTGATCCAAAGCGTGAATTCGTCGCTTTCGAAGGTCGGACAACCTGCTGAGCCGGAGAAGCCGGCTTTGACGCCTGCGGTCAATCCGAAGCGATCCGTGTTTCCGGACTACATTGTCTGCCTGGAGGATGGGAAAAAATTCAAATCGCTGAAGCGGCATCTCAATGTCCACTACGGACTGGCGCCCGACGAGTACCGTGAGAAGTGGGGGTTGGCGAGGGATTACCCGATGGTCGCCCCGAACTATGCGGCCTCTCGTTCTGAGTTGGCAAAGTCGATTGGACTTGGTCGCAAACCGGCGGCGCAAGCTGCACCGGCCAAAGCTTCAGCCAAACGCCGGGCGAAGGCTTAAGCGCCTGACGTCGAAACGACAATCTCGACCTAGCTCTTTTCTTTAAGTCTTCGGCGGTCCGCAACGACCTTTCAGGACGGCGATCTCTGTTTCGTGGTCGCCGCCCGACATTGATGCAACTGGCACACCGATCAGAAAGACGCCCAGCGCATCGCCGGTCGAGGCTTTGTTCTGCTGATTTGTCAAAACAGCTAGGCGTTCTCTGTCTGCCTGGGTGCAGGGACCAGCATTCGGAACCCCTGCAATCTTATCCGGCGGTGTGGCACAGCCCACCAGCCAAGCGAACATAGCAACGGTCAAAGCAAATCGCTTCATAGTCCCCCCAAATCCCTATCCCGTTGCCTACATGGCGTAATGCATGACCGATCGCAAGCCGTTTCGATCATTGGATTCGACAATAAACTGCAAAGAGCGCATGATTGCATCGGATCCGGGGGGATACCTCAATGCATTGGCGTTTGTATTTTGCCGCTATCTCGGCGGTTCTTATTTCAGGCTGTGCTGCCGATTATTTGAATCACTACGACACAATGACGCTCGCATCCGGTGATTCGAGCCGAGTAAATATGCTTTTGCAAACGGTCAATCCATTCAATCCGAACAGTGACAACACCCACATCGAAGGCGACGGGCAGCGTATCGCTGGGGTCGTGCAGCGGTATCGCGGAATTCCGCTAGCACCGGCTGCTCAGTCAGCACGCCAAAACACCAGCGGCGGCGGCGACTCTGGGAACCATCCATGCGATTTGCGGACCCAAGTCGACAGTCTTGATCGACGCTGCGGTGAACGTGCTGCCGAAGCGAAACCAGGCGGACGCACCGGGCATGAGGCAGGCGCGCAATGAAAATTCGGTTGGGACGGCAGGGCAGACGCCGAAGCAGTTCTGTTCCGCGACGGCTGATCTTCGTGACCGTCGCTGCAGCCGGCGCGCTGGCTGCGCAAGTGGCGATGCAGCACAGTGACAGCTTGCCAAATCTCAATGCGTCGAACTGGCTCGAGGCGAAGCCCGCTCCTATGATAGGCACAGCCTCCGTGATCGATGGCGACACGATCGAAATCCACGGCCAGCGTATCCGGCTCGACGGTATCGACGCGCCCGAGAGCCGACAATACTGCGACGACGCCAAGGGTTTTGAATACCCTTGCGGCCGTCGGTCCGCCGAGGCGCTAGACAAATTCCTGGTAGCTTCCAAGCCGGTGCAATGCGCGTTCGTAAGCTGGGATCGCTACGGCCGTTTCGTCGGCAACTGCCGGCGCGCTGACGGTGCGCGCGTGGCGGCGTGGATGGTCGAGCATGGCCAGGCGCTCGACTGGCCCCGCTACAGCCACGGCGCCTATGCTAAGCAGCAGGCGAAGGCTGAGGCGGCTAAACTCGGCTTGTGGGTCGGCAATTTTCAGGTGCCGTGGGATTGGCGCGCGGAGCACGCCAACGGAGTGGCGCCGTCGAGCCAGCCGCTCGGTATCGTCAGCAGCAAACTGGTCGCGCAGAGCGGTGGGTATTCGTGTGAGCCGCGACGGTACTGCAAGCAGATCAGTTCGTGCGAGGAAGCCCAATGGTATCTGCACAACTGCTCGTGGGGCCAGAAGCTGGATCGCGATGGCGACGGGGTGGCCTGTGAAACGTTGTGTTAGGGGGGAGGGATTGGTGGACGACAAGTTTTACAATCGCGTGGGCGGAGATCGCATCTCGTCCCGCCAGATCGACGAACTGATTGGATTGGCACGTGGCCTGGCGGCGGACGGAACCATCAACAAGGCCGAGGTCGAATTCCTTCAGAAGTGGCTGGCGGCGAACGTGGAGATCAGCAATCAGCCAATCATCCGGACTTTGTATAGGCGCGCAAATGAAATCCTCGATGACGACGTGCTCGATTCGGATGAACATTCAGAGCTTCTGGATACGCTAAATAGTTTCTCGAATCACGATTTCGAACTTGGCGAAGTGTTGAAGCCAACGACGCTACCGCTCTGCGATCCGGCTCCGACTTTGACTTTTGCTGGCCAGCTGTACTGCTTCACCGGCACGTTCAATTTCGGTCAGCGAAAACACTGCGAGCAGGCAATCTTGGAACGTGGTGGCGCCGCAGGAAGTTTGACCCAAAAAACAGACGTTTTGGTGGTTGGGGCCTATGCTACCGAATCGTGGAAGCACTCATCATTCGGCGACAAAATCGTCAAGGCGACCGACTGGCGCGATCAGGGGCTGCCCATCTCGATTGTCGCCGAGAGTCATTGGGCCCGCTTTCTCTGAGAGCTCAGGTCATGAAGCGTATTCAGCGAGGGTTGTTCCGGTTGTGGTTGGCCTTCTCCCTGGCATGGATATGCTTTTGGACCTGGCATGACAACGTGCTTTGCTTGCTGGGGTTCGATCTAACCGGCGCAAGCCCTTGGTGCCTAACGGGGCTTTACTTACCAGTGAGGCCTCACATCGAAACAGCCGAATTGGTTCTAGGGGTGCCGTTGGCGGCTGCTGCGACCATTGCCTTGGTCGCATGGGTGACTGCAGGCTTCAAAAGCACGAATTGACGACTCGCAGCCATGCTTATTTTTTCAAGACGAATTTTACAGAAAATGATCAATGGAGTAGCTGACCATCTCAGCTACCAAGAAATTGACCGAATAATACAGCACGTCGACCAACCGAAAAGGAACGGTATCCCATACGTCTGGGAATTGGCGCTTCTGTGGGCACACATCCAAATTCATCACGTGGTGTATGAATGGGCCACCCCATCCAACGAGAAAATAGACATTTGGCTTCCGGAATTTGGCGTATTTTCTGAAATCAAGACACTCTCCGACGCGCAGGCGCACAAGGACTATCCTGTCACATATTTCATGGACTGCTTTTCCACGTTCATCTTGAAATATGCGCCGGTGCATGGCGACTTCCATATTCAGTTTGGGTCGATTCAGAAGCGCATTGACGGCCGGTTAGTGCATGTCCCTGCTTTGCCCAAGGATGTCGAAAGGTCCGCGAAGCAGCTTGTGTTGGAATTGGTGAAGATCGGCGGCGATTTCTCTCAACCATTTCAACATCAGGTTTCCTACCAAAATGCTTGGGCAACCATATCCTACAAGCTCGCCAGGAAAGATTTTCCGCTTATTGGCCACGGCTACCCTGTATTCACCACACATCGCCAACACGACCGCGACGTTGACTCGGTTGTCAAGAGCCATCTCGACAAGGCCTGCAAGCAATTGGCGGGGGCGCCGCCCCGAGCGCTCAAGGGTGTTTACCTCTGCGATGGCGGGTCCGATCTTTGGACAAAGGGATCACCTCTTACAAGGACAGGTCCTGTCGAAGACATCGCGAAGAGGTATCTGCGCAAGAACCCCGAGAAGCTTAGTTTCATCGTTCTGTTTTCCGTCGACAGCGTCGGACCGCTCTATGAGCTGAAGCCCGAGTTGCGCTTCAAGGTCGTGAGCCAGGACGCGGCCATTCGAGACCTAATCCAAAGGATCGTTACCGACGCAATTGCAAATCTGAGTCGACCGATCGAAAACATTGGCACCGCCTTCACCAACAGGCTTCAGGGGCAGCGTCGAACCAGCATGCGGGGAGCACTGAAGATGTCGGGCGATCGCATTTCACTGCCTGCGAGTTCCGTTCTGGCCATCTTGGCAGGTAGACCGGCAAGCGAATTACTCGATGATCCCAAGGCTCTTAGCCTTCGATCTATCACCGAGTTGCTTCAGCATCGAATGCGGGAGGGACAATTGATTCATGACGTCCGCCTTGTCAGCGGCGAGCACCGTGATGACGACATGATCGAGTTCGACCTGCGCGGTCCCGATCCGGCAGTGTCACCGCTTATGAACCCCAAACGACCTGGCTAGGGTGCCTCGTGGCCTCTGACTTCGGTCCAGGCCCGATCGTGAAGGGCTTCTGATCCGGGGGCAGGGCAGCAAATCACGAATTTGGTTCGCATCACCGTTTTCGCCCTCGCTTTGTTTGCCGCCGCTGCCATGGCGATTCGAAGCCTCCCACGACACCCGACAAAAGCCATATTGCTTAGTCGACCTGTTAGGTGTCAGCAGGTTGTCCAGATTAGGTGGCGAAGTGTTCGCATCACCGCTATAGATTGCGCGGGGAGTAAGACTTGCGTGGTGGGCTGCAGGGGTAATGAGGGTAATCTTCAGCAGAAAGGGCTTCGACGGAGCGGCTGGAGGCGTTCCAAGCCCGATTGTAGATGGGCGGCCAATCAGTTTACCGATACCAACCAAGCTCCAGCACACTAGGTTCTCCGAGCTTCGTGAGCCCGTTTCTCAGCTCGTTAGCGATCTTACCAAAGGTCGGATCGACGGCGACGCATTCTGCCACCTCGACCCCGACATTGACGATGCTGCCACGATCCGTCCAAGGCCAATCAGTTGGCGCGGTGCCCTAGGACAGGTCGGTAATGCTCAATCCCATCTTAGGAACCGTGGGGTTGGCCGGGGCGACTTGTTCGTCTTCTGGGGGCTGTTTCAAGAAGTGGAGAAACAGGCCGGACGCTGGCGTTACCGTGGAAGACCCCAACATGCGATATTCGGATGGCTTCAGGTTGCTGACGTTTTTTCGGTTGCTACCGACGAAGATGAGATTCGAACTAAGCATCCATGGCTGACCGGCCATGCACATCTCCGGGACGGATGGGGGATTTTCGGCGCCCCTCCTGAGAAGCTTAAAAATACTGTCTACGTGGCTGAGGAGCGACTATCGGTTTTCCCGGATTCAAATCTGCCAGGATTTGGGACGCTTGAGGCCGCTCCCGTGCTGTCCGCATCTGGAAATAGGCCGAAATCGGTATGGCGAGTTCCTGACTGGCTCAACCCCCTTAAAGGTGGGACAGGCTTAACGTTCCATCCGACCAACCGGTTCTCGGGGGACCTGCTTTCCACTGTAGGTAGAGGCCAGGAGTTTGTTGCCGAGATAGGAGATAGGTTGGAACCTCGTGAATGGCTCCGATCGGTTCTCTCGTTCTAAAAAATTGGATTGGAATTAGTATCCCCGACTTCCAGGGAAGTTCGCCCAAAGGAGCGATTATGGTAGTAAAAAAGCGAGGGCGGCGGGAGCGTGCTGGGAGAAACCATTGGGTAAACTATAATTCAAAGGGAGAGATCGTTTCTAACACGCATAAGGATGGAAATGTTACAACAACCAAATATGCGAGATCTGGTAAAACTGTTATAAGGTCAAAACTTGGCGGTCCGTGGTATTCGGAGAACGTATTTGACGGAGACAAGAAATTTCGTAGAAAGAAGGCCGAGGCAGCCGGCTGCGTGTTTCCATTTCTTTTGATATGCTCTGGAGCCGTTATGCTGGGTGTCTTTGGGGTATCGGTGCTTATCTAGGTTGCTTGTTGCGACCGATAACGCTCTCCACCTTCTCGCTTTAGCCGGTTGAGAACCGCCTTGACCGTCTGAGCATGAAATCGCTTGCCGGACACGGTCAAAATCTTCTTCGCATTCAACTCGCGGGCAACTGCCGAGTAGGAGAGGTCGTGCCAATCTGGAGGGAGCTCATTTGCGATCATATTGGCGAACTGGTGCGCCCGGCGCCGGTTCTCTTCCCCCAAAACAGCGCCGTTTCTACCCAACCTCGTTCCACGCTGCCTAGCCTGAGCCAATGCGGCCTTGGTCCTTTCGGAAATCAGCCGACGCTCCTCCTGTGCCAACGCGGCAAAGATATGCAGCTGAAAATCCGTCGCGTTCGGCATCTCGACAATGACTAGGCGGATTCCCTTCTCCATCATCGCTGAAATGAAGCTGACACGCCTCGAAAAGCGGTCCAAACGGGCGATTAGCAAGGAAGCTCCGGTCTTTTTCGCGATGTTCATCGCTTTTGCCAGTTCAATGCGACGATCGTTCCTGCCAGATTCCACCTCAACGAATTCTCCGACCAGCTCGCCATTGCATCCGGCAAACTCCCGGACCATCTGCTGCTGAGCCTCTAATCCTAGCCCAGATCGGGCCTGTTTTTTGGTCGAAACGCGGTAATAGCCGACGTATTTCATCGATCCTCGTCAAACATAAACGCTGATTTATATTTGACGGATCGCTATTTTTGGATCTGAAGACAACGCTTCGGCGTCCACCTTATTCACCACCGTCAGCGCGAAGCTGGGAAGGGCTTAGGCGATCATGATCCCGTACAAGTACGTATCCCTTGCGGACGGACAAAGGATTCTCGAAGACCACTCGGTGCTGTTTTCTCAGCCAAAGCACTTCAACGATCCGTTCGATGCTCCCGCCTATCCCGAAGAGCCCAGTGAAGATCCTGTCTCAGCTATTTTAGCGCAGCTGCAAACGATGGGCAAAAATATGATTTGGGCTCAGAACACCGGCATACTTTCGCTCACGCACACTCCGGTAAACGCGCTGATGTGGGCGCACTACGCGGACAAACATCGGGGCATGTGATCGGCATTGACGCCGAGGTGGCAGGGTTAACTGATGAAAATAGCAATTTCATTCCTGCGCAGTACGGGAGCGTCATCTATGTCTCTCGCCGCGAGTCGGGTCCCTTCATCAATCGCCCGCAAACGGCGATTGCCGTGGGAACGCCCCATCACTTCACTGCGGACCACTACGAGAAACTGCAGCGCGTCTTCCTTCAGAAATCGCTGTGCTGGTGCTACGAAGAGGAAGTCCGGGTGGTAAAATGCCTGCACGGCATCACTGGCAATGGGACGGAAACCCCGAGCGGACGCTTCACGGTCAGTCGCAATAACGATCGCGACCTTCACCTCTACTCCCTGCCGCATGGGTCTATTCGCGAGCTCTATTTTGGCATTAGAGCGGATCAGCAGAGTACCGACGCTTTGGCCTTCAACGCCAGGACGATGAACCCGCAGCTCTCGGTCTTTGAGTGCGTTCTCGACGACAGCAATCTGACGGCCGGTTTTAGCAAATATGCATCATTGGCGGATTCGGCGGCAGGATAGCTTGTGCGTCAGGGGACTATAACAAAGCCGGAACTCGCGGTTCTATCGACAAACGAGATTTACAGCGCCCTCGGAAGACCGGACAAGTCTTATTTGCGGTAAATGTCGACGAGGCGTTGCAGACCGACGGCCGTTGCTTTGAGCCAATTGCCACATCGAACCGATTTCCCTACAACCGTCAAATGCATTTGCGCGAATCACTGCAATCCGCATGTGTTCCGAAACGGTGGGCAAACAAATCGTCGGCAGGGCGGGCAGGGGACAAGGATTTGGAACACGAGGCCGTTCGGCAGGTACATTATATTCAGCAGGCTCTATCCCAAAACAAACGACCGGTCGGCTTCTTCATCGGAGCCGGATGTCCGCTCTCGATCCGGCTGGCCGACGGCTCGGCCTTGATCCCGGACGTCGCTGGCCTAACCAAAGTGATTAGCGAGACCTTCGCCGCCGGGGCTCACAAGGAAGCATGGAAGAAGTTGCTCGCGGCCGTGATCGAGGACGGTGGCGGAGCCGATAATATTGAATATATCCTCAGCTACATCCGGCAACTGGCCGCCGTTGCTGGACCCAGTACGGTTAGAGGGCTCGACCGAACAACCCTCGATCAAATGGATACCGAGATTTGCGCTGTCATCAGTGAACAAGTGGATAAGGCCCTGCCAGATCGCAGTTCTGCCTATCACGACTTGGCCATCTGGACCCGGTCGATCCGACGCGCCAAACCGGTTCAGATATTTACTACCAACTACGATCTCTTGGTCGAACAAGCGCTCGAAGAGTCCGCCACACCTTATTTCGATGGCTTCGTGGGAACTCGGAAGGCGTTCTTCGATCTTGGGGCCGTAGAAGACGAAAACCTGCTTCCAGCTCGTTGGGCACGCCTATGGAAAATACATGGCTCGCTCAATTGGCGCTTGACGAGTGATGGCAAGAGAGTCGTGCGGTCAGACAATCGCGACAAGAGCACTTCGTATCTTATCTATCCCTCGCATCTTAAATACGATCAGAGCAGGAAGATGCCCTATCTGGCCATGCTCGACCGATTGAAAGCTTTCATCCTGCAGCCGAATGCGATCCTGTTCATGTCGGGCTATTCATTTAGCGATGAGCACATTAACGATGTCATCTGCAGGTCTCTGGAAGCCAATCCGACCGCGCAGGTCTTCGGCCTAATATACGGTGATCTCGCTGATGATCGTTACCAGAAGGCCCGAGAGTGCGGCTGTCAGATGCCGAACCTGAGCATCATGGGCGAGTATTCGGCGATCATCGGGCGAATTGAAGGTCTCTGGAAGGCCCTATCCGACGACGTTTCTCCTTCTATCCCGCCGGGCATCGTGAGCAAGGCGGCCGACGGAAAGACAAAAGTCAGCTTGGGAAACTTCGCTCATTTCGGCAATTTGATCCGCTATCTCACCGGTGAGGTGGCCGAAGATGACGCCGCCTGATTCGACTCTCGCGACGGTCATTGGCACGGTTCAGGACGTCAGTGGAACGACTGTGAGCGTTACGCTAGGTTCTGGGCAGCATTCGGGGCTGACCTTCGTCAGGGGCCAAGGCTACCGCATTGGCCAGATCGGCAGCTTCGTCAAGATCCCGGTCGGCTACACAGAGCTATTCGGTATCGTCAGTCAGGTGGGAGCCAGTGCTGTTCCTGCCTCCAAGGTCAGTGAGCACGCAGAGAGCCACCGCTGGATGACCGTCCAGCTGATCGGCGAGGGCCATAAGTCCGAGAGCTTCCAACGGGGCATCTCCCAGTACCCCACCATCGACGACGAGGTCCACCTCGTCTCCGAGAGCGATCTTCAGGCGATCTACGGCCGCGTAGGGGCGCTCAACAACTATGTAAAAGTTGGGCACATTACTGGAAGCGAGTCGATCGATGCCCTTGTCGACATCAACAAACTGGTCACGCGTCACTCGGCAATCGTCGGAACGACGGGATCTGGAAAGTCGACCACCGTCGCAGGTATCCTTTCCGCGCTGTCGGATCCAGACCGGTTCCCTTCAGCGAGGATCGTTGTCCTAGATCTTCATGGAGAATACGCAAAAGCGCTGGGTGCCCGGGCGAATATTTTCCGGATCAATCCGAACGCCAAAGCCGCCAACGAGCTTCCGCTCCGCATTCCCTATTGGGCTCTGAACTTCGACGAGATGCTCCGCCTAACCTTTGGTTCTCTGCCGGCCGACGGCAAGGCGCGAAACATCATCCTAGAACGCGTAATCGCGGCCAAAGCCGCATTCTTGCGCACCTATCCAGTTGCCGGCATCGACGAAGCTAGTGTCGGCGGAGACAGCCCTGTTCCCTTCTCCCTGAACAAACTTTGGCACGACCTCTATTGCGCCGAGTTCGGAACCTACAATCCCGCTATCGGCAATCCAACTGATCCGAGTTCGTGGACGTACGAGAAGGATGGCGCAGGCGAAGCGATGGTCGGCGACGCAATGAAGGGCGTCGCGCCTCGCTTCCGCAGGGTCAAGGATGTCAAGGGGGACGAGGAGAAGATCCGCTACCTGCCAGATCCTCTCAATCTCGCCAGCGCGCTTGAAAATCTAGGGTCCAAACTCCGGGTGTCACGGTTCGACTTTCTCCTGAAGGCCGGTGACTGGCATCCTGCCCTTGACGGAAGGGTCGAAAAAGATCTTCCGGAATTGATCAAGCAATGGATCGGCAGCGCTCGCAGCACCAGTATCATCGACCTGTCCGGTGTGCCCTCATCCATGACCAATGATATCATAGGGGTCGTTCTACGCGTCCTCTACGATGCGCTGTTCTGGGCCAGAAACCTTTCTGAGGGAGGTCGGGAACGGCCATTGCTGATCGTCATGGAAGAGGCCCACAACTATCTCAACAGCGCCAGCGACGGCTTAGCGGCGAGCATTGTGCGGAGGGTTGTCAAGGAAGGCCGCAAGTACGGCATCGGTGCAATGATCGTTAGCCAGCGACCCGCCGAGATAGATCCAACGATCCTATCCCAGTGCGGGACTTTCTTCGCCCTGCGGCTGAGCAACGCGACCGATCGCTCACACGTGACCAGCACGCTCTCGGACAATCTTGAGGGGCTGACGAATATGTTGCCGATCCTGCGTACGGGCGAAGCCATCGTGCTGGGCGAAGCCGTCAGCATGCCCATGCGAGCGTCTATCCAAGCTCCGCCCAAGGACCGCAGACCAGACAGCCAAGACCCGCTTGTCTGTGATGTTCAGATGCCGGAGGATTCCCAATCCCCTGGCGGCTGGAACATTCGTCTCAATGCGGACGCATCATATGACGATTTCGTTCGTGTATGGCGGCAGCAGAACCCTTCCCTCACAAACTCCGACGAGGCCTAGACCATGGCGTTCCGAGACTTTGCATCGTTCACCTCCTCCAGCATTCAGGCGTTGCGCTACGATGAGGAGACACTGGTTCTGCAGGTCATATTCAATAACGGAGGCATGTACGAATATTACGATGTGTCAGCACGTGTGGCTGAGGAGTTCGATCGGTCGGAGTCAAAGGGCGGCTTCCTTGCCGCAAATGTAAAGGGACACTACCGCTACAGCCGCGTCTGAGCCTTGGAGAACCACCCATATGGCAACCGTCTCGCTTGACCAGAAACGCCGCAGGGTCGAAATCTCGTCCTTTGAGCTGGCAAACGAGGTGGTATTTGCTTTCTTCGACCGGTTGCCTGCGGCCGATCGTGACGAAAAACTGCATCGTGCGCTCTACATTGGTGTCCTTGCTCTTATGGAGGATCGGCTGTCTTCGTTCCTCGCTCAGACGGCAAACAGTCTCGGCACCGAACTGGAAAGCCTGAAGCTGATCTTCGATATGAAGCAGGAGCTTTTCTACAAAAGCTCCGTCAAGGGTGTGCACGCCGAGATAGAGATCGCGGACTTCCTCGGCGATCTAGTCAAATCACGTCGGTATGAAGACACCGTGCATCTAACCGGAAGCAGCACAGGACAGCTTCCGCGAAACAAGACAGGGGACATCGTATGCGAGATCGCGGGGCGTCCGGGCGTGCGCATCGCCATCGAGTGCAAGTTCGACAAGGGCATTCGGCTTGGCGACATCCGAGCAAAGGACGTCTTCTCCAAGTCTTCGGACACGGCGTGGAGCCAACTTCTGGAGGCCCAAGCCAATCGAGACGGACAGGCAGGCATCATCGTTCTGGACGCAGCGTTGGCGGATAGTTCCGTGCTCGCTGAAGTCGATGACCTAAAGTTCATTCCTGGCGTCGGTTTTGTGGTGATTGTCGATTCAGCCCGCGGCGACTATCGCAACTTGGCAATCGCGTATGCTTTGGCGCGGGACCTTGTTCTCCGGCCTAAGAGTGACGACATCGATTTGGAAATACTCTCCCTGATCGTTAACCGGACCGCGAAGGATCTTGCTGACGTGGCGGCCATCCGATCGCTTGTCCTTTCCAATATCGAGAACGCCAAGGCGATTCTGGCGCGGTTGGAAAAGACCATTCTTCTAATGGAATTCAACGGCCGGTATCTGGCGAAGTTCATGAAGGACGGGACTCTATCCAAACAGGATCTGATCAGCTTCTACTCCGGAGAGGAGATCAAAGAGCGATACCGTTCGATTGAACAGGGCATTAGGGCCTTGAGTATCTAAGCGGGTTTCCCGGAGCCGATTCGTTGGTTAGATAAATTCGGCGTCAGCGAAGATTTTGAACGCGCCGATCCTGGCCGTTTAAATGGCCACAATGTTGGCAAGTGCAGCCCGGGAAGCGCCGGTCCGTCAGTCGGGAGGTCAATCAATAATTGCCGTTGTAGTAGCGGTCGTCGCAGGGCGCGGTGTAGATGCGACCGTAGCGGTCCTGGTAGCGGCACATCTGTTCGCCGCGCGGCTGCTGCGGGGTGGTGGCGGAGCCGACGACGGCACCGAGCAGCGCGCCGCTGGCCGCGCCGATAACCGTGCTCTTGGTGTTTCCACCGATAGCCTGGCCGACGAGAGCACCGCCGGCACCGCCGAGCAAGGCGCCGGTGGTGGCCCGTTGCTGGCCTTCGGTCTGCGACTGGCAGCCGGCAAGTGCGGCGGTCATTAGCACTGCGGCTATGGCTTTGTGAAAGGTCATGTGAAGTCTCCCTTAAACATCTGAAATCCCTATCGATCGTCCCGTGAGGCCGCATTGCGGCGGAACGGGGGCACGCGCTCTCACGAAGTGAGTCAGGGTTTCCCATGAGTTGAAAGTCATGGTTTCCAAAACGCAAAGCTAGGAGCGAACGCTTCGATTTAATCTTGGCTGGAATTGCCATTCGCTGCCCGCTAGAATTGACATTCGTCCGATGGTGCAAGGTGATGGATAAGGTTGCTGCGGCGCGCGAACCTCCTAAGGAGCGGCGAAGGGTTCGCGCGGCTCAATACGTACGAATGTCCACCGAGCACCAGACTTATTCTCTTGAGAATCAGAAGGACGCAATTCGCGGTTATGCAGAGGTCATGGGGTACGACATCGTCGCCACCTATGAAGACCCCGGCCGTAGCGGGCTGCACATAGAAGGCCGTCCCGGCCTCAAGAAGCTGCTGTTCGACATTGAACACGGACTCGCCGATTACGAGACGGTCGTCGTCTACGACGTGAGCAGATGGGGCCGGTTCCAAAGCGTCGATGAAAGCGCTTCCTACGAATATCGATGTCAGATAGCCGGTGTGCGGATCGAGTTTTGCGCCGAACAATTCGCGAATGATGGCACCGTCGGATCCGATGTACTGAAGGCCATAAAGCGCAGCATGGCCGCAGAGTACAGCCGGATGTTGTCACAGCGGGTCTTTTTGGGCCAGGTGAGGATGGCCCGCATGGGCTTCCACGTGGGCGGGATCCAGGGACTCGGACTAAGGCGCCTGATGGTTGACCAGTTCGGACAGCCCAAACTCGTCCTCGCCCGCTATGAACACAAAAACTTCCAGACAGACCGGGTGATCATCGTACCGGGGCCACCGGAGGAGATTGCCACTGTTCGATTGATCTTTCGCCTTTTCGTCAGGTCACGCAAGAACGAACCTCAAATCGCGAAATATCTGAATGACAGGGGGATCCTGAACGACTTCGGCCGGCCTTGGAAGGCCTATGGCGTGCGCCGTGTCCTAACCAATGAGAAATATATCGGCAACAACGTTTGGAATAGACGCTGCACAAAACTCAAAACCAAGGCTGTGTACAATCCTCCGGATCAATGGGTCAGAGCGGACAACGCCTTTGAACCTATCATCAGTCGCCAACTATTCGACAAAGCACAGCAAATGTTAAAAGCGCTCTACCTTCACATGAGCGATGACGAGATGCTGTCAGCCCTACGAAAACTCTACAAACGGCATGGGAAACTGTCGTCCGACATCATTAACGCAGCGCCGGAATGCCCTTCGAGCTATCGCTACAGCGCGCATTTCGGGGGCCTGCTCGGTGCATACAAGCTGATCGGTTGCCTGCCGCCCAGAAAGTCTCATTTTATCGAGATTGACAGGCGCCTCAGGGCCATCCGCCATCGCGTTATGGAAGACCTGCTCGTCTCGGTGGACAAGGCAGGCGGCCGCGCTTCCCAGGCTCCTGAAACGGAGATCATCCGCATCAATGGCGAGTTGACCGTAGCGCTCGCAATCGCCAGGTGTCGCGTTTCGCATTGTGCCTATCCCCGCTGGTCTTCGAGGGCGGTGCGAGAGGCCATGGCGGATATTTTCGTCTTGATCCGCATGCAGCCGGGCAATCTGATCATTCGCGATTACCTGATCGCTCCGATGCATGAAATCGTGGGGTTCAAAGGAGATTTCCATGTCAACAATGGAATGAAGCTGGATGCGTTTGTTTTCCGATCGCTTGATCCGCTCGTTGCGTTGGCCGAGCGAACATTCGTCGGGAGCGCCACATGACGCAACGCCGCACGGTTTTAGGCCTGGAAGCCGCTGACCGCCTTTTGCAGAATAACCGCACAAGGCACGCTGCGCTTTTGGAAAAGATGCAAGAGCCCAACAGGTGGTTCACCGGTCCCTGGCTGTGCAAAACCTATCAGGCTGAATGCCAAAGAACGCGGGACATGATCGCAGAAGCGATTATCTCTCGGCATCTTCTGGAGACGATCACCGAGGTATTTCGATATCCGATAAAACAGGAATCGTTCCGTCGCCTGCTATCGGCCGAAAGCCTGGCTTCTGTACCGAAGGCCCTGACCGAAGGGCCTACTTTGAACCTGCCCTCGGAGAGTTCCGCGCCAATGCCCTTGGTCAATGGAGTCTCTCCCGAGGTGATCGAGCTTTTGCAGGATTGGAATGTGCCGCCACAGGTCTTCGCGTCCTTGCGCAAGATGGTTGCGGAAAGGCAGCTCAAAGCTGCAAGGCTAATGATCGCCCTGAAGAGAGTGAGCTTCCACTATGCGCAACTCCTCGCAACGCTTACTCCGGGGTCGCAGTTGGTGGATCCCTCCAGGCCGAGGAAGAAGTTTGTCGGGGTGACAGCCGACGAGCTGGCGATCATGGAAGTTGAATTTGATTTGTTGAACGATGAATTTCTCTTCTGCGCCAGCCTTCGTGGCACCTGGGCGCTGGAGTTGATCGCGGCGAGGCTCTTTCTCGACGGGGTGATGGAAAACGCTCGGGTGGTCAGACACCTTGCGCGGGATTTCCCGGAGCAGCTCGCAAGGTTCCAAACGATACTGGACATTCCAGCGGGTCAGGAAGCTTTGACGAGCCAATCAGTCAAAACCGGACCAAGGCGCACGCATTTTGTCTTCTGAGGTGACGAGCACATTGGATTTGGCGGCAAGCTTCGCCGCAAGCCTCTGAATGTCTCGGCCATTTAATATCCTACAATGTTAGCATGAGCGATCCGCCTGGCCCGGCACTCGTAGGGCTGCCGACATTGAGCCAAGTTGCCCAAAGGAAACCTGATCTCGGTTCATTGCCTCAACGGCAACACTTTTGATGAGAGACGGAGTAGTGGTCGGCAAGCAGGTTCCCAGAGCTCCCCCGTCGGCACTTGGGCGGGGGAGGTATCGTCCCGAGGCTCGTCAGTGCCCGCAGATCACCGATCAGGCGATGATGGTCAGTTTGTGATCACAGCTGCCTTGACTGCAGCATAACCGTCCTTGCCGTCGAACGTCTTCACACCATCCAACCATGCGGTCAGCTTGTCGGGGTACTGCTTTATCAATTTGCGCGCTGCGTCTACCGGCTCGACGCTGTTGGTCATGATTTCGTTCATGCCATTGTTCTCATAGTCGATGTCGAAGTGCAGGTTTTCCAGGAACTTGGTCACGTTCGGGCATTCCTGGCGGTAGCCCTTGCGCGTCAGCGTCCGAACCGTCGCCCCACCAAAGTTGGGACCATATTCCTTGTCGCCGCCACTCAGGTAAGTCAGATCGAACTTGAGGTTCATGGGATGTGGCGCCCAAGCCAGGAAAACGATCCATTCCTTTCCCTTGGTCATCTTGTCGACCTGGGTCAACATAGCCGCCTCGCTGGACTCGACGACATTCCAGTCCTTGAGACCGTGCCTTCCGGCGGAAATCATATCGAGCAGCGGCTGGTTTGAGCCCGCTTCGATGCCGTAGATCGTTGAGTTGAATTTGTCAGAGAATTTCGAAAGATCATCGTACGAGGTCACCCCCGCCTTCGCGACATAGGTCGGCACGGCCAGCGTGAACTTGGCGCCCGTCAGGTTGGTGGTGAGGACATCGACATCGCCGTTGTCGATGTATGATTTGAATTCCTGTTCCTGGACGGGAAGCCAATTTCCCAGGAAAACGTCGATATCCTTGTTTTTCAAGCTTTCGAAGGTCACCGGCAGACCCAGAATGGTCTGTTCCGGTTCATAGCCCAAGGATGTCAGTATGACGGACGCCGTCGCATTAGTCAGCGAAAGGTCCGTCCAGCTGAGGTCGGAGAATTTCACCTTCCGGCAGCTCTCGGGATCGGCGTGCGCAGGTGCGGCGGCCATGAAGATGGTCAGCGCGGCGCTTGCATAAAGGGCAAAGGCTTTCATCGGAGTTCCCCTGTTTTTGTTGAACGCTCCAACAATCATATCTTTTTTGTTGGCGTGTACAATAAAAAAATGCAAGATGGCGCTAACCAGGAGGGACCGATGCCAAAAGTGGGAATGCAACCTATTCGGCAGAAGCAGATCATTGAGGCTGCCATTGACACCATTCACGAGCTTGGCATCGAGCAGAGTTCGATCCGCCAGATCGGTATGAAGGCGGGAATCTCGCCTAGTCTTATCACCCACTATTTCGGCAGCCGGGACGAGCTCTACACGCTTGTCCTGCGTCACCTGAACCGTGAGTTGTCACGCGTCACGATCGCCAGGCTGCGGACGGCTTCGACGCCGATGGAGCGCCTTCTGGCCATCGCGTCAGCGCAATTCGATGCCGAGCAGTTTCAGCCGGCGGTGGCAACGGCGTGGTTCGCACTTTGGGCCGCTCTGCGCGGCAATCACGAAATGATGCGCTATCAGGCAATCTACGAAAAGCGTCTGGCGAGCAATATCGCCTACTGCCTTCGCTCGCTCATTCCAGAAGGGCAGGTGGACTTTGCGGTCAACTGTCTCCTGGCAATGATCGACGGGCTCTGGGTCAAAGCGGCTCAACCAACCAGCCGAGTGACCACCGAGAATGCCCTGGCCATTTTCCAGAACTACGTCGTCCAGTTGGTCAGTCAGTTGGCGCGTGGGGGTGCCGAATGAATGTGTCGGACTATGTCGCTCAAGACGGCGTCGGTTTGGCGCGTCTGATCGAACGAAAAGAGGTTTCTCGGCGCGAAGTGATCGAGGCTGCGATCAGCGTCATTGAAAGCAGGGATGCCGCTCTCAATGCAGTGGTCATGCGTAATTTCGACCCGAGCTGTTCGAGGTCCGATACCGGTGCTGCCAGTGCATTGCGCGGTGTGCCCCTCCTTCTGAAGGACGTGAACCTCTATTCGTCAGACATGCCGACGACCTTCGGTTCGGCGTTCTTCAAGGGTGCGCCAGCAAAGCCTGACAGCATCATGGTCGATCGGTGGCGGCGTGCTGGCCTCGCTATCTTGGGCAAGACAAACACGCCGGAATTTGCTGCCGAGTTCGTCACGGAGCCTCGGGCGTATGGCACAACGCGCAATCCACGGGACCTCAATCTGACGGTGGGCGGAAGCAGCGGGGGGGCGGCCGCTGCGGTTGCTGCGGGAATGGTGCCGATTGCCCACGCAACGGACCTAGGTGGCTCGATCAGAATACCGGCTGCGTGCTGCGGCGTGTTCGGGTTCAAGCCGACCGGGGGTTTCAATCCCACAGGGCCGTACTTTGATGAGATTGCAGGTGGGCTGAACTCCGATCACGTTATCACGCGCACCGTGCGCGACAGCGCGGCATCGCTCGACATCACCGCCGATTTCTCTCCACAGCGCCATTCCTATCTCGAAGGCCTCGATAGACCTGTACGGCAGATAACAGTCGGGGTCTGCTGCACTGACCCGGCAGGCAGACCTTGTGGTCCGGACCAGCAGGAGGCAGTGAACCGGGCGGCTCAGGTTCTGGAATCATTCGGGCACCGCATTGTTGAATATCGCTATCCAGAGGGTCTCGACGCGTCCAATTGGTTCGATCACCTGTGGATTTTCGACCTCGTGCGCCTAGTCGAGGAACGCTCACGCGAACTCGGCAGAGCCCCGGCAGCCGAGGAGCTTGAGCCGTTGACGTGGCATCTTCTGGAAAAGGCCAAGGCGGGGGGAAATGGCGAACATGAGCGGGCACGCTCCGCCCGCGAGATCTATACCTCACGCTACCTGGGTTCGATGGAATCGATCCATGTCTGTTTGACGCCGACGCTGGCGACCGACCCTCCGAATGTCGGATCCTTGAGCTTCAGGGCATTTGGAGATGTCGAGGCCTGGAACGCGGCGGGTTACAGGTTCGCCCCCTACTCCATCCCATCGAACATCTCAGGACAGCCGTCCGCGTCGTGTCCGTATTTCAAAAATAGTTCAGGGCTCTCGGTCGGTGTGCAAATCAGCGGCAAGCCGGGCGATGATCTCCTCGTCTTGCAACTATGTGCCCAGCTGGAGCTATGTCACGCGCCATGAAGGTTTCCGCCAGGCCGCACTTGGATTGCCGCTTCGAGCGTAAATTGCCATGGCAGGTCGAATGTCCGCAAGGATCGTTCCCTGCCAGATGCTCGCCCATTCAACAGGCGATCAAACACGCCGCCATTGCTCGCTAATTAATGTAGCACAATGTCAGTACGGTCGGATCGCCTGAGTTGTCGGTTTCCTGAATGGCCACAACACAAAGAACCAGCGTCGGGTTGGACCGCATGAGGCCGACATTTGCTGCCCGACATCATGGGAAGAGAAAGCGACACGTGGCCTTTGTTCGGTAGCCGTCGCCTAATCGATCCGAGGTCGATTGTCGGTAAATACCACCGCTCCGTCGTCAGCTACTTGAAACACTGAGATGCCGAGGTACTTCAGTGCTGGCCTTATCCGATCAACGTGGACATTGAACCATCGCGACGATGGGATACCGATCGCAAAACGATCGCCAGGAATGTCTTTCTGGAACCGCCAGCCACCAGTCATCAAAAACGCCGCTCCGGTCCGTGACCAAGCATCATTAGACGTGTCGGCCCCAGAATACGCCCCACCTTTGGCCTCAATCAGCCAACGCTCGCCTGTATCGTCGCGCTTGGCAGCGATATCGTAGCCGCGAGCACCAGCCTTTATGGCATTGATTTCCGAGAAGCCGTTTGCATTTAGCCACGCCTCAATCGCGTCAACGACACCTTGTTCCCTTAGCGGCATGCTTTCCCCCTCTGACCCAATCCTGCATCTCTTAGGGCATGTAGAGTTAAGGATTCCCGCTGAGGTCCGCGAAATGCGCTCGTAGGGTAGCGTGAACCTCCAACATGGGAGGTGGAGGATTTTGTCCTCCTTGGGCGATCAACGCTGCGATTTCGGCGGGGGGGCGCTCGATCAAAGATGCCGAGACCGAGATTACGCCTTTTGAAGGCGAGCAGAATCGACAGTAAGGGCAGTTTCAGGTCATACGGCAGCCGGAGTGCTCAGTTCGATGCGTAGTTCCTAGAAATTAATCCACCTCATGATGCACATCGTCGGCCTGCCGGACAAGGCGGTGGCCGAGAGCCGCGAGCGGGTCCAGGCGGCCCTTCATGCTTCCGGCCTGTCGATGCCGTCGAAAAAAGTAACGATCAATTTGGCGCCCGCGGATTTGCCCAAGGAAGGCAGCCATTACGATCTGCCGATCGCACTCGGCCTGATGGCGGCCCTCGGCGCCATTCCGGGCGACATGCTGGCCGGCTATGTCGTGCTCGGCGAACTGTCGCTTGACGGGACGATCACGGCGGTCGCCGGTGCGCTGCCGGCGGCGATCGGCGCCAATGCCGAGGGCAAGGGCCTGATCTGCCCGTTCGCCTGTGGGCCGGAAGCGGCCTGGGCGGGGCGGGAATTCGACATTCTGGCGCCGCGCAGCCTGATTGCCATAGCCAACCATTTCCGCGGCACGCAGGTGCTGTCGCGCCCGGAGGCCGGCATCCACGCCTCGGCACGCGACCTGCCCGACCTTGCCGACATCAAGGGCCAGGAGACGGCGAAGCGGGCGCTGGAACTGGCGGCCGCGGGCGGCCACAATCTCTTGATGATCGGTCCTCCGGGCTCGGGAAAATCGATGCTGGCGCAGCGTCTTCCCTCGATCCTGCCGCCGCTGGCGCCGAAGGAATTGCTCGAAGTCTCGATGATCGCCTCGGTGGCGGGCGAGCTCGGCGAAGGCAAGCTGACCGACCGGCGGCCATTCCGCGCCCCGCACCATTCGGCCTCGATGGCGGCTATGGTGGGCGGCGGCATACGCGCGCGGCCGGGCGAAGTGTCGCTCGCCCATCACGGCGTGCTGTTCCTCGACGAGTTCCCCGAATTCACGCCGCAGACGCTCGATGCGCTGCGCCAGCCGCTTGAGACCGGCGACTGCATGATCGCGCGCGCCAACCACCGCGTCACTTATCCGGCACGCATCCAGCTGGTGGCGGCGATGAACCCGTGCCGCTGCGGCATGGCCGGGGAACCCGGCTATCGCTGCCTGCGCGGCGAGCGCTGCCGCACCGACTACCAGGCGCGCATCTCAGGCCCGCTGCTCGACCGCATCGATCTTCGCATTGAAGTGCCGGCGGTCTCGGCCAGCGACCTGATCCGGCCCGACCGGGCGGAAAAGAGCGCCGATGTGGCGCTGCGCGTCGGCCGCGCGCGCACCCTCCAGCGCGAGCGCTTCGAACGGCTCGGCGTCAGCAGCGCCACCACCAACGCGCATTGCTCTCCCGCAGTCATCGAAGCGATCGCCATGCCGGACGCCGCCGGCCTGTCGCTGCTCAAGGACGCCAGCGAAAAACTCGCCTTTTCCGCACGGGCCTACCATCGCGTGCTGAAAGTCGCGCGCACGCTCGCCGATCTCGACGCCAGCGAGGCCGTCGGCCGCATCCATCTGGCCGAAGCGATTTCCTACCGCATGAGTTCGGAGCGCATGGCGCAGGCGGCGTAGAGTTCGCCCGGAGGCCGGCATCCCGCCTCGGCACCTGGACCTGCCGACCTCGCCGGCGGAGAGATGGTCAAGCGGGGAGTTTGAAGTGACGGCGGCCGGCGGCCCTGCTCATTGATCCAATTCAGGACAAAGCGGCAAAAGTGACCCTTCAGGTCATGGCCGCAGCCCTCGCCGGAACCAGCTCGATGAGGCGCCGCAGGCTCAGGCGCTCTCCCGCGCCTTCAGCTCCAGCCGCCGCTTATGCAGTACGGGCTCGGTGTAACCATTTGGCTGGCTTGTTCCCTTGAACACAAGGTCGCAGGCGGCCTGGAAGGCGATCGAGCTGTCGAAGTCCGGCGCCATCGGCCGGTAGAGCGGATCGCCGACATTCTGCAGATCGACGATCGCGGCCATGCGCTGCAGCGAATCCCTGACCTGGATTTCCGAGCAGACCTTGTGGCGAAGCCAGTTGGCGATGTGCTGCGAGGAGATGCGCAGCGTGGCGCGGTCTTCCATCAGGCCGACGTCGTTGATGTCGGGAACCTTGGAGCAGCCGACGCCCTGGTCGATCCAGCGCACGACATAGCCCAGAATGCCTTGCGCGTTGTTGTCGAGCTCGCGCTGGATTTCGTCGGGCGTCCAGTTGGGCCGCACGGCCACCGGTACCGAGAGGATGTCGTCGAGTTTCGCCTTTGGCCGGCTCTTCAGCGCCGCCTGGACGGCGTGGACATCGACCTTGTGATAGTGCGTGGCGTGCAGCGTCGCCGCCGTCGGCGACGGCACCCAGGCGGTGTTGGCGCCGGCCTTGGGGTGCGCGATCTTCTCGACCAGCATGGCCGCCATCAAATCCGGCATCGCCCACATGCCCTTGCCGATCTGGGCATGGCCGGCCAGCCCGCATTCGAGACCGGTGTCGACATTCCAGGCCTCGTAGGCGGAGATCCAGGCGGCTTGCTTCATGTCGCCCTTGCGGATCATCGGGCCGGCTTCCATCGAGGTGTGGATCTCGTCGCCGGTGCGGTCGAGGAAGCCGGTGTTGATGAACACCACGCGCTCCCTGGCGGCGCGGATCGCCTCCTTGAGGTTGATCGTCGTGCGCCGCTCCTCGTCCATGATACCCATCTTGATGGTGTTTGGGGCCATGCCGAGCAGGGCTTCGACGCGGTCGAAGATCTCGACGGCGAAGGCGACTTCCTCCGGCCCGTGCATCTTCGGCTTCACCACATACATCGAGCCGGCGCGGGAGTTCATCCGCCGCCCCTTCGGCCCAACGTCGTGAAGCGCGATCAGGGCCGTCATCGCCGCGTCCACGATGCCTTCCGGTGCCTCGTTGCCGTCGCGGTCCAGGATCGCCGGATTGGTCATGAGGTGGCCGACATTGCGCACCAGCATCAGCGAGCGGCCGGGCACGGCCAGCGTGCCGCCGGCGGGGATGGTGTAGACGCGGTCGGGGTTGAGCTTGCGGGTAAAGCTCTTGCCGCCCTTGGTGATCTCTTCCGCCAGATCGCCCTTCATCAGGCCGAGCCAGTTGCGGTAGACGACGACCTTGTCCTCAGCATCCACCGCCGCGACCGAATCCTCGCAGTCCTGGATGGTCGTCAGTGCCGATTCCAGGATGACGTCGGCGATGCCAGCCGGATCGGTGCGGCCGATCTGGTTGGCGCGGTCGATCAGGATCTCGACATGCAGTCCGTTTTTCACCAGGAGCACGGCTTGCGGATTGGCGGCGTCGCCGCGATAGCCGACGAATTGCCTGGGGTCGGCCAGCGTCGTCGAGCCGGCGCCTTCGCCGACCTTCAGCGCGCCGTTCGCGACGGACAACCCGTTGACGCCGGCCCATTTGCCCGTGGTCAGCGGCACCGACTGGTCGAGAAAGTCCTTGGCCCAGGCGATGACCTTGGCGCCGCGCGCCGGGTTGAAGCCCTTGCCCTTCTGCGCGCCATCGGTTTCAGGAATGGCGTCGGTGCCGTAGAGCGCGTCATAGAGCGAACCCCAACGCGCATTGGCGGCATTCAGCGCATAGCGCGCGTTCATCACCGGCACGACAAGCTGCGGCCCGGCGACGACGGCGATTTCCGGGTCGACATTGGCGGTCGAGACGCTGAAGGCCGGCCCTTCCGGAACGAGATAGCCGATCTCCTTCAGGAACGCCTTGTAGGCGTCCATGTCGATCGGCGCGCCATTGTCGCGATACCAGCCGTCGAGCTTTTCCTGGATGGCATCGCGTTTTGCCAGCAGCGCCCGGTTCTTGGGCGCCAAATCATGGACGATGGCCGAAAATCCGTCCCAGAAGCGCGCCGCCTCGATGCCGGTGCCGGGCAACGCGTCGTCGACGACGAAGTCATGCAGCTCGCGGGCAATGCGCAATCCGGCGATCTCGACGCGATCGGTCATCAGGCTACTCCAGATGAAAGGCTTTGCGGGGCGTTTGGCATGTTTGGGGTTGCGGGGTCAATTCAGCTTAGGGTGAAGGTGGGGCATTTTGGGCGGTTGGCCAACCTACCCCCTCGTGGGGGAGATGCCCGGCAGGGCAGAGGGGGGCGCGAAGGATCGCCGACGTTGCCCACTTTTGCCGTGGGACTCATCCCAACCAGAATATAGGAGCGAAGGGAGAACGGAGATGCTGGCGGGACAGCGCCCTCCTCTGGCCTGCCGGCCATCTCCCCAACGAGGGGGGAGATCGCTCTTCTTCCTCAAACCGCGATCCTTGGCCTGCCGGAGGCCACCGCCACGACATGCGCTTCGATGAACATGCGCTGCGCTTCGACAGTCGAGACCCGGAACTCCGTTGCCACGTCGATCTCGGCGCTGTCGGTGCCGGCATCAAGGGCCCGCTGGGCGACAATGGCGCGGACATCCGCCTCGGCGGCTGCTATCGCCGCCGCCTCGTCGAGGAAATCGCGCACCGTTTCACCCGAGGCAAGCCGGAACAGGCCTTCCTTGGGCTGGCTGACGCGCGCCTCGGCCGAGACCCTGACCTGGCCGACGACGGCACCAAGCGCGTTGGCGACATCGGTATCCCGGGGCACCACGCACTCATTGCCGACCAACGGCGCCAGGCCGGCATAGTGCAGGGGGGCCGAAGCGCCGAGCCCGATGACCGGACGGTCGAGCGCGACGCTGAGGCGGGCGATGCCGGGGTGGGCGTCGACGGCGCGCTGGACCAGCGCGTGCGCCACGGTCGCCGCGCCATCGAGCCCGTCCTCGGCAAAGGCGGTTTCCAGGATATATTCGGCCGACCAGCGCGTCAGCGTCACCAGCACTCGTTCCGAGATCGCTTCCGGGGAGGCCGCGATCGCCTGGCCACGGCCATCGCGCCTGCGGGCGAACAGTTCGGCGCCTAAGCGGGCGGCGGCGGCATCCCAGTTCGCCTGCTTGCCGAGCACATGCGCGGCATCCGACGGCGTGAAGCCTGAGATATGCACCAGCCCGCGCGAGACCAGCCGGTTCAGCGTGGCGTTCTGGGCGTTCGACGTCAGCAGCCTGTCGAGGGCAAGCGGCGTCGCGCCAATCGCCTCGTAGAGCTTTGCCTCCGGTGCGGTCAGCCCCGCGGCGAGCCGGTCCGGCACGCCGGTGCGGACCGCGAAGCGGCCGTCCATGCGGCCGGTGTTGGGCGCGCGCAACTGGCGTTCGAGTTCCGCCGTCACCGCCTCGCCATGCGCCATGCCGGCCAGCGCCAGCGGCACCAGGCGGCGCGGCCCGAGCAGGATCTTCGGATTGAGCGCGCCGTCCTCCAGCGTCACTTCGGAATCGCCGCCTAGGCCGAAAGTGCGCATGGCCACCGCCTCGACCATGGTGCGGAAGCCGCCGACGGTGGCGCCTTCGGGATCGAGCCGCGGCCGGCCGCCATCGAGCACAGCGACATCCGTGGTGGTGCCGCCGATGTCGGAGACCACCGCGTTGTCGAGCCCGGTCATGTGGCGGGCGCCGACCAGGCTGGCGGCGGGGCCGGAGAGGATCGTCTCGATCGGCCGCTGGCGGGCAAACTCCGCCGAAACCAGCGCCCCATCGCCGCGCACCACCATCAGGGGAGCGGCAATGTTGCGCGCCTGAAGGAACCTCTCGGTCGCCGCCACCAGCCGGTCGATCATCGAGATCAGTCTGGCATTGAGCAGCGTGGTGAGCGCACGGCGTGGCCCGCCGAGCTTGGCCGACAATTCGTGGCTTGATGTGACCGGCAGGCCGGTCCTGTCGCGGATCAACTCGCGGGCGGCGATCTCATGCGCGGGATTGCGGGTGGCGAAATAGGCGCAGACGGCGAAACCGGACACCGACGCGCCGAGTTCCGGCAGCATCGCCTCCAGGCCGGACAGGTCGAGTTTTGCCGCGTTGCCGTGCACATCATGGCCGCCCGGACAAAACACCACCGGGTCGGTGCCGAGTGCCGTCTTCAGCCCATCACGGGCAAGATCGGCCTCGGAAAAGCCGATCATGACCAGCGCCACCCGGCCGCCCTGCCCCTCGACCAGCGCGTTGGTGGCGAGCGTCGTCGACATCGAGACCAGCTTGATGTCAGCCGGATCGGTGGCCGCCTTTTCCAGGACCGCGTCGACGGCACCCGAAATGCCGACGGCCAGATCATGCCGCGTGGTCAGCGCCTTGGCCTTGGCCAGCACCTTGCCCTTGTTCGGCCCCTCTTGCGGACCTTCGGTCTCGGACCACAGCACGGCATCGGTGTAGGTGCCGCCGGTGTCGATGCCGAGGAAGAGAGGGGCGGGCTTGGTCTTGGCGGTCATTCTTTGGTGGATCCGGGACGGGAGGCGTTCTTTTCACCCGTGCCCTTAGCCGAAACGGGCCGGCCGATAAAGCAGCGTGAGATGGGCCACGGTGTCGTGAACCCACCGGAAGGTCGGTGCGCCGTCCCGCCAACGTATGTGGGGTTCCTCGTCGCCACGAGAGGGGAGATTGGCAGCGTCGACGCGCCGCCTTATCCGACAAACCCAACCTTCTTATGACTGCCATCGCAGAACGGTTTGTTCGCCGAGTGGCCGCAGCGGCACAGGAAGACCTTCATGGTGCGATCGACCGTGTGGCCGGTGCCGGTGACGATCTCGACATTGCCTTCGAGCTTGAGCGGGCCGTTGGTGGTAGGCGTCGCCTTCAGCGGGCCGTCACGGGCCTCCAGCGCGGGCGCGTCCTTCAGCGCCGGTTCGCCGGTGGCGGCAAAGCCCGCCTTGATGTGGCTGTTGTCGCAGAACGGCTTGTTCTGCGAGGCGCCGCAGCGGCAGAGCGTGGCGCGGAAGAATGTCTCGTCGCCAAGCACGATCTCGGCATGCACCGCCAGCGGACCGTTTTCGCGCAACCGCACGGTGTTGACCACAGGCGGTTTTTCCTGCGGTCCGCCATCCTTGCGCATATAGGTGATGGCGCCCGAGGGGCAATTCTCGGCCAGCGCGACGATCTTTTCGACGCTGGCCGCCTCGGGATGGATCCATTGTCCCGGCGCGTTGGGCACGAAGACATTTGGGTCGCCGAGCACGCAATTGCGCGAGTGGATGCAGCGTTTGCCGGAAAATCCGACGTCGATCTTGTCGCTTTCGACCATGCCAGCCATTGCCGTGCTCCCTGTGTGCCTGGAGCACACCGCGCCTGATTGCACGGCGTGCCTTGGGTGTTTGGGCTATGGTCCCCAGCGGGAAACCCGTCAAGCTGGCAAACCGGTCAGGGGACCAGATCGATCTCCTCGGTCTCGCCGCCGCTGCAGGTATAGCAGCAATCCTCGCATTTTTCCTTGTTGCCGGGGCCGACGCCCCAATAGGTGCCTTCGTCGCCGTCAACCCAGGCGCCGTAGCAGATCGATTCGCCTTCATTGCAGGATATCGGCAGCTGCTTGGTCTCGCCGTCATCGAGATAGAAATCCTTGCCATCGCCCGGCCAGACATAGTCGCGATCCTGGCTGTAGAGCTCGAGGCGCATGGCGTTGGGGTGGCTGTTCTTGACGGCGAAGGTGACGTCGCCGGCTTGGGCGGTCGATACAAACAGGACGGCAAGCGAAAACGCGGCGGCGAGCCGGCGCGCTGATGTGAAAGACATGAAAACCCCCGATGTAGAATCGGCCCCCACGGCCGATGGGGGATCATGACATGACGCGGGCGGGCACTAAAGGGATGATGCCGGCAATCCCGTCCAAATCATCGCGACATTTCGCCTTATCGCTGCCAGAAGGGCAGTTTGGCGATTTCTTCCTCTACCTGTGGCGTCGTCAAACCGATGTCGTCGATCAGATGTGGACTGACCTCCGACATTCGCTTGAGGTCCCAGCGAAAACGTGTCCGCTCGCGCCAGGCCGCGATGGTGTTTCGCAAGACCGCCAGGCGCCGACGCGGCGCTTGCTTGGGACTTGCGGGCTGCCGCACTGCCGGCGGAACCGAAACAAGGATATGGTTCATGACAACCTCCGTGGGGCCGGAGCCCTCAAGCTGAAAGAGGTTGCATTCTGCGGGACGCGAACGCCGCCGTAATTAAGGCCCGCCAAATAGTTCTCAAAAGTTCCAAACGGCGTCTAACTCCTTGTTTTCGTGCAGTTCCTCCAGGGAAAGCGCTATGCGCTTCGCCGGGGCACCGCTTCGCACTTTTCCTGGAATTGCTCTATAGATGCGCCATGCAGGGAGAGCGCTTTGCCTTTGGCCCGTTCATGCTCGATGCCGGTGCGGGAACGCTGCTCCGGAACGACGTCCCCGTAGCCATCGGTTATCGCGGGCTGAAGCTGCTCGCGGCGCTGGTCGCAAGGGCCGGCGAAATCCTTGAGAAGGCCGAACTCATGGACGCGGCGTGGCCGGGCACGGCCGTCGAGGAAGGCAACCTCACCGTCCAGATCGCGCAATTGCGCAAGCTGCTCGGTCCGCCCGGCATTGCTAGTGAAGGAGGCGGCGAATGGATCGCCACCGTTCCACGCGTCGGCTACCGCTTCACGGGAGCCGTCGAACAGCTCGCCGGCGCCAAGCGAAAACCGTTGCCGCTGCCTGACAAACCATCGATTGCGGTGCTGCCCTTCGTCAATTTCAGCAACGATGCCGGGCAGGACGCTTTCTGCGACGGCTTGACCGAAGACCTGATCACCGACCTGTCGAGGATCTCCGGCCTGTTCGTCATCGCGCGCAATTCGACCTTTGCCTATAAGGGAAGGGCGATGGATGTGCGCGAGATCGCCAGGGAACTTGGCGTCCGCTACCTGCTGGAGGGCAGCGCGCGGCGTGACGCGGGGCGCGTGCGCATCAACGCACAGCTGGTCGACGCGGCGAGCGGCGACCATCTCTGGGCGGAACGCTTCGACCGCGGCCTGGACGATATCTTCGCCGTCCAGGACGAGGTGACCGCCAAGATCGTGGAGGCGTTGCTCGGCCGGCTGCGCGCGCCGCCGCCACGCAACCGGCCCACCAATCTCGATGCCTACGATCTGTGCGTGCGGGCGCGCAAGCTGATCGACGATTCGCCGCAGACGGCACGGGAAGCGCATCTGATGCTGACGCGCGCGGTTGCGCTCGACCCCGACTACGGCGAGGCCTGGCTCGCCATGAACCACTGGATGGGATGGGTGCACTGGGGCGAGCCGATCGACCCTAACCGCCGCATTGCCCTGGACCTGGCGCGCAAGGCGGTCGCGATCGATCCGAACGATGCCGGCTGCCACTGGGTGCTCGGCAATTTGCTTGCCTATGAGCATGATTTCGCCGAGTCGGATGCCGAATTCGCCAGGGCGTTCGAACTCGACCCCAACGAGGCCGATGCCTGGGCGACATTGTCCGATATAACGACGCTCGCCGGGCGGGTGGAGGAGGGCCTGCAGCAGATCCGCAAGGCGTTCCGGCTGAACCCGTTTCCGGCAAGCTGGTACTATCTGACGCTCGGCCAGGCGCAATATGCGGCGCGCGACTACGCTGCCGCCGTCGAGACGCTGCGCCGGGACGAGACCTACCGCACCAGCTCACGCCGCTTCCTTGCGGCAAGCCTTGCGCAACTTGGCCGGCTCGACGAGGCGCGCGCGGAGGTCGAGCTGTTCCTCGTCGGCAACCCGCATTTCACGACCCGCCACTGGGTGATGACCGAGCCGTTCCGCGACGACGCGACGCGTGAGCATTTCATCGAGGGCTTCCACAAGGCCGGCCTCCCAGACTGACGCCCGGAATGACCGCCTGGACGGGATCCCCGATCACGGCACCAGGTCGATCGTCTCGGTCGCGTGCTCCACGCAGATGAAACAGCAGGTATCGCAGGGCTGGTCGTTGTCTGGGCCGACGCCGGCGGAAATCTTGTCATTGCCATCGACCCAGGCGCCATAGCAGATGCGTTCGCCCTGGTTGCAGGAGATCGGCACTGATTTCTGCGAGTCCGGATCGACAAGGAACACCTTGTCGTTGCCCGGCCAGACGGTCTCACGGTCGCGGCTGAACAGCTCGACCGCGACCGCCTCCTTGCGCAGGTTCTTGACGAAAAAGGCCATATCGGCGGCATCGGCCGAATTGGCCAGGACCAGTGCCGCCAGCGCAACCATGCGAAACAACGTCACCGCCGACCTCCCCGAATCATCGCGGGCAGATTTGCACGGCCGCCCGGAACTAGGAAGACACGCGGCCCTCCGCAGTGATCTCACGCCCCAGCCTCACCGCTTCACGCACCAGCAGATCGAGATCGTCGCGGCGGGTGCGATGATTGGTGATCGCCACACGCAGCCAGTGCTCGCCATGCACGGTGGTGTCGGAGAGTGCCGCGATGCCTTGCTCCTGCAGCCGCAGCATGATCTCGGTGTTGAGCGCCTTCAGCGCTTCGCCCGCCAAACCGGGTTGGTAGCGGAAGCAGACGATGTTGATGGTCGGCGCTGCCGCCAGTTCCAGCGAAGGCTCGGCCTCGATCAGCCTGGCCAGATAGGAGACCTGCGCGATGTTCTGGTCGATCAGGCGGCCTAATTTTTCGATGCCATGCTCCTTCAGCGCCATCCACACTTTCAGCGCGCGAAAGCCGCGCGAGGTCTGCAGGCCATAGTCGTGCAGCCATTCGCCGGATGCGAGGCCGCGCGGCGTCGATTCCAGATATTCCGGCGTCACCGCGAAGGTCCGGCGGTGCGCTGTGGCATCCCTGACCAGGGCACAGCCGACCTCGAACGGCGCGTGCAGCCATTTGTGCGGATCGAGCGCGATCGAATCGGCCCATTCGATGCCGGCGACGCGGTGGGCGTTTTGCGGCGCTATCGCGATCAGCGCGCCAATACAGCCATCGACATGAAACCAGAGTCCTTCCTCGTGCGCGAGTTTGGCAAGCGCCCTGAGATCGTCGATCGCGCCGGTGTTGACCGTACCGGCATTGCCGATGACGCAGGCCGGCGTGACGCCGGCTGCCCGGTCCTCGGCGATCGCCGCGCGCAAGGCCGATATGTCGATGCGCAGCCCGGCATCCGTCGCGATCCGGCGCAGCGCCCGGTTGCCGAGCCCAAGCGCTTCCATCGCCTTGCGATGGCAGGAATGGATCTGGTCCGAGCCGTAGAAGCGCAGCGGTTTTTCGATGGCGGCGACGCCGTGTTCGCGCACATCGATGCCGGCCTTGGCGTTGCGCGCCACGGTCAGCCCGATGATATTGGCCATCGAGCCGCCGCTGACCAGCGTGCCGGAGGCCGATGCCGGAAAGCCCAGCATCTCCTTGCACCAGTTCACCACCTGGTTGTCCATCAGCCCCGCGGCGTGGTTGCCGCCGCCGAGATTGGAGCCCTGGATCGCCGCCAGGAAATCGCCGATCGCGCCGGTGAAGTTGCTCGACCCCATGTACCAGGACCAGAAGCGCGGATGGATGTTGCCCATGGGATAGGACATCACGGTGCGCGAGACCTCGCCGTAGACGGCGGCAAGCGGTGCCGGCGAGCGCGGCAACGGGGCAGTGAAGAAGTCCCGCACATCGGCCGGCATCTCCCGCCACACCGGGCGGTCGCGCACGTCGCGCAGATAATCGACGGCATCGTCGACGACCCGGTGCGACAAGGCTTGCACATCGGCCCAGTCGGCGGGGTCAAGCGTTTCCTCGGCCACCATGCCGACGGTTTCTCGCGCAATGTCCATGACTGCCTCCGTCAAGCCGCCGGAAACTGGCAGCCAGGCGTCGAGCGCGACAGCGCCAGCTCGTCGGCATCCATTTCGGCCTCGATGCCGTCGAACAGCGGTGTCGACATGTAGCGCTCGCCGGTGTCGGGCAACATGCACAGGACCACCGATCCCGTCGGCGCCTTCTCCGCGACCTGCCGCGCCACGGCGAAGGTGGCGCCGCCGGAAATGCCGGTGAAGATGCCTTCCTTCTGGGCTAGCGCCCGCGCCCATTTGATGCCCTCTGGCCCTGCGATCGGCATCACCTCGTCATAGAGGCTGGCGTCGATCGCTTCCTGCAGGACATTGGGGATGAAGTCCGGCGTCCAGCCCTGGATCAGGTGCGGCTCGAAGGCCGGATGGCTGGCGGCGGGGGCGCCACCGGCAGCGCGCAGCTGCGTCTTGCCGCTGCCGATCAGTTGCGCATTGGCCGGCTCGGAGAGCACGATGCGGGTATCGGGCCGTTCGCGGCGCAAGACTCGCGCCACGCCGACGACGGTGCCGCCGGTGCCATAGCCGGTGACGAAGCAGTCGAGCCGCGAGCCGGCGAAATCGTTGATGATTTCGCGCGCCGTCGTCGCCTCGTGGATGGCGGCATTGGCGGCCGTCTCGAACTGGCGGGCGAGGAACCAGCCATTGGCCTCAGCCAGCTCGACCGCCTTCTTGTACATGCCAAAACCCTTTTCGGCGCGCGGCGTCAGCACCACCTTGGCGCCGAGCATGCGCATCAGCTTGCGGCGCTCGACCGAAAAGCTGTCGGCCATGGTGACGACCAGAGGATAGGCTTTTTGCGCACAGACCATGGCGAGGCCGATGCCGGTGTTGCCGCTGGTCGCCTCGACCACGGTCTGGCCCGGCTTCAGCGCGCCGCTGCGTTCGCCCTCCTCGATGATATTGAGCGCCAGCCGGTCCTTCACCGAGGCGCCCGGGTTGAAGAACTCGGCCTTGACGTAGATGGTCGCATGGGCCGGCGCGAGATTGTTGATGCGCACCGCCGGCGTGTCGCCGACAGTGTCGAGAATGCCGTCGAACAGGCGCCCGCGCCCGGCGGTGGTCCTGATTTTCTGTTTGTTCAACATCGTTGATCTCCTCGATCGTGTTCATTTTCACGGACCGGTTACAAACCGGCGGCCCGGGCGGCGAGGTCTCGAGACCTTGCCGCGCTAGGACTGACGTTGCCGGCTATGCGGCAATGATCGCTGCCGGCGCGAAATTCGCCGCCGGATGCGCCAGATCGTGTTTGGTGATAAAGCAGGGGCCGACAGGCCAGCGTGGGAGCAGGCGTGGAAACGGACGTGGAATCCGCACCATCGAGCCAGGACGGCGGAATGCCGGGCCTGTCCGTGCGCCTGCTCGGCCAATTGGCGATCACGCGCAACGGTGTGCCGATGGCACTGCCGGCCTCGCGCAAGCTGCGGGCGCTGCTTGCCTATCTGGCGCTGGCGCCGCACCCGGTGGGGCGCAGCCGCCTATGCGAACTTCTGTGGCACGTGCCCAACGATCCGCGAGGCGAGCTGCGCTGGTGCCTGAGCAAGTTGCGCGGCGCTCTCGACACGCCGGACCGGCGCCGTGTCCGCACTCAGGACGATACGGTCGCGCTCGATCTCGGCGGTTGCCTTATCGATGCGTTGGAGATCAGCCATGCGGCCACGCACGGGGTCGACACGCTCGATGCCGAGCGGTTGCGAGCGCTGGCAGAACTCTTCGCCGGCGATTTTCTCGACGGGCTGGAACTCGAACGCAATCCGCACTTCAACAGCTGGCTGATCGGCCAGCGCCGCCGTTTCCGGTCCGTCCACGCGGCGGTGCTGGAACGGCTCGTCGCGAGCCTGCCCGCTGATTGCGACGAAGCGACCGCCCATCTCGACAAATGGGTGGAACTCGCGCCTTTCGAGGGGCGCGCGCATACGGCGCTGCTGGCGAGCCTCGCCCGGCGCGGCGAGATCGCCGCGGCCGAGAAGCATCTGGCGGTGGCGGCACAGCTGTTCCAGTCGGAAGACCTGGATTTCGTCCCGCTCCGGACAGCCTGGCGGGTGATCCGCGACCAGCAGTCGGCTGCCTCGCCGCGGCCGCAGCCGGCCTGCCAGTTCACAGCATCGCAATTGACGTCACCTGGTCCGCCTGACTCCGGTCCACTCGACTCCGGTCCACTCGAGCCGAGCCATGCGTCGCTGGCGGTGATGCCGTTTATTGAGGAATCCGGCCTGCGCGGCGGGCTGGCCGATGGCCTTACCCACGACATCATCACCCGTCTCGCCAAGCTGCGGGATTTCTTCGTCATCGCGCGCGGATCGGTCTTCGCACTGGCCGACAAGGGCATCGCACCCGAGGAGGCCGGTCGCCGGCTGAAGGTCGACTATGTCGCCACCGGCACGGTGCGCAGCATGGCCGGCCGCCTGATCGTCGGCGTCGAACTCGTCGAGGTGCGTACCGCCAGGATCGTCTGGGCCGAGACCTTCGAGCACCGTCCGGACGACATTTTTGCCGTGCTCGACGACATCGGCGACAGCATCGTGTCGTCGATCTCGGTGGAGGTCGAGACCGTCGAGCGTAACCGAGCCCTGCTGAAGGCGCCCAACTCGCTCAACGCCTGGGAGGCCTACCACCGCGGCCTCTGGCACATGTATCGCTTCACCCAGGCCGAGAACGAAACGGCGCGGCATTTCTTTGCCAGGGCCTTGCAGCTCGATCCGACCTTCGCCCGCGCCTATGCCGGCCTGTCCTTCACCCATTGGCAGAACGCCTTCCAGCGCTGGGACGACCGCGACCGGGAAAGCGCGCTGGCGTTCGAGAGCGCCGGCCAGAGCCTGCTGGCCGACGACCACAATCCGGCCGCCCACTGGGCAATGGGGCGGGCGCTGTGGCTGCGCGGCGAACAGGAGGGCTCGCTCGGCGAACTGGAACAGGCGGTCAAACTCAGTCCCAATTTCGCGCTCGGCCATTACGCGCTGTCCTTCGTCCACTCGCAGTCGGGCGACCCGAAAGCGGCGATAAGCTCCTCAGACCATTCGCGCCACCTCAGCCCTTTCGACCCGCTGCTGTTCGGCATGCTGGGCGCGCGGGCGATGTCGCATGTCCGTCTCGGCCAGTTCGAGGAGGCAGCCGTATGGGCGCGGAAGGCAGCGGCGCGGCCGAACGCGCACGCCATCATCCTGGCGATCGCGGCACATTGCCTGGCGCTGGCGGGGCGGCTCGACGAGGCGCGCGGCTTTGCAGCCGCGATCCGCAAGACGTTGCCGGATTACCGCGCCGACGATTTCATCGGCACGTTCCGCTTCGAGCCCGACGCCGAAGCGTTGTTCCGGCAAGGCGCCAGGCGGATCGGGCTCGGCTGATTTCAGGCTTGAACGCCTGCGTTAACGAAGTCGGAAGGAGTTGCTTAACCGTTCACGGCTATGTGACCTCGGGGGGCCATGGCAAAGTGAGTATGATGAGCAACAGCCCCGACAAGCGCAGCGAATGGCGCGCCATTCTTCATATACAGGCCCGCGTCGCCGTGCTGTTCGTTCCGGTCGTGGCCAGCCTGCTGCTCATCGCCGCCCTTGCCGGCAATGATCGCAAATCCGTTCCGGATGTCGACCGGACAGTTACCGGTTCGGTGCGATAGATCAGACCGGCCCGCTTTTCCCAGCTCGCCGAAGTACTCAGTAAAATCGCGGGATCAGGCCGTTCTGCGGCGTCGTGCGGTCGCCGAGGTCGAGAAAGATCTCGTCGACATAGCACCAGCCCCAGCCTTCCGGCGGGTCATAGCCCTCGATGACGGGATGGCTGGTGGCATGAAAGTGCTTGGTGGCGTGGCGGTTGGGGGAGTCGTCGCAGCAACCGACATGGCCGCAGGTGCGGCAGAGCCGCAGATGCACCCACCACGAGCCGCTCTTCAGGCATTCCTCGCAGCCAAGCGCGCTCGGCGTCACGTCCTTGATCCCAGCCGCGTGTCTGCACTCGTCCGCCATCACACTCCCCCAACAGTTGAGGCGCGTCGGCATGGCTGCCTTCCCGCGCAAGAAATGCATGCAATGCCGCCACAACCTGGGCGCCTTCGCCGACCGCCGCCGCGACGCGTTTGACGGAGCCGGAGCGCACGTCACCGATGGCGAACACGCCGCTGCGGCTCGTCTCCATCAGGCCATGTGCCGATCCCATGTCCGATCCGGTGCGGATGAAACCCCTGGCATCCAGCGCCACGTCGGACTGGGCGAGCCAGTCGGTATTCGGGTCGGCACCGATGAACAGGAAGAGATGGCGGATCGGCCGCGTCGTCGAGGCGCCGCTCGAGCGGTCGCGCCAGCGGACCGTGGCAAGATTGCCTTCCTCGCCGTCCAGCGCCTCGACCTCGGTGCCGGTCAGCACCTCGATGTTCGGCTGCGCCCTGATGCGCTCGACGAGGTAACGCGACATCGAGGCTTCGAGACTGCCGCCACGCGCCAGCAGCGCCACTTTCCTGACATGGCTGGCCAAAAAGACGGCCGCCTGCCCAGCCGAATTGCCGGCGCCGACCAGCGCTACTTCCTGGCCGCCGCAAAGCCGCGCTTCGATGGGCGAGGCCCAATAATGCACGCATGTGCCCTCGAACTCGGCGAGATTGGCGACGTCGAGGCGGCGGTAGCGTGCGCCGCTGGCGATCACCACCGAGCGCGTGCGCACCGTCTCGTCGTCGCCGACCGCAAGCTGGTAGCGCGCGCCGTCGGTGGCGGCACCGAGCAGCTTCACCTCGTCGGGGATGACCATCTCGACGCCGAATTTCTGCGCCTGGTTATAGGCGCGCGCCATCAGCGCCATGCCGGTAATGCCCGTGGGAAAGCCAAGATAGTTCTCGATGCGCGCGGAAGCGCCCGCCTGGCCGCCGAAGGCACGGCAATCGAGCACGATGGTCGACAGCCCTTCGGAGGCCGCATAGACCGCCGCCGCCAGACCGGCCGGCCCGGCGCCGACAATGGCGACGTCATAGACCTTGCTGGCGTCGACCGGCCGCAGCAGGCCGATGCAGCGGGCGAGGTCTTTCTCCGCGGGATTGAGCAGCAGCCTGCCGTTCGGGCACAGCACGACCGGCAAGTGATGGGGATCGACATGGAAGTGCTCAAACAGGGTCTTCGCGCAAGGATCGGTTTTGGAATCGAGCACGCGGTGGGGCTGGCCGCTGCGGGCGAGAAACCCCTGAAGGCGCAGGACGTCGCCATTGTCGGCCGGTCCGATGATGATGGGACCGATCGTGCCGCTCTCGAGCAGCCCGACGCGGCGCAGGATCAGCGCCCGCATGATGCGCTCGCCGAGATTGGCCTCCTGCATCATCAGGTCGCGCAGCCTCTGCGAGGAGATGACGAACGCCTGCACTGGCTCGGCGGCCTGCGCATTGACCAGCGAGGGACGGGCCGAAAGCTGCGCCAGCTCGCCGACGAAGCTGCCCGGGCCATGCGTGACGATCGTCTCGCGCCGGCCGAGCTTGCCGTCCTGGGTGATGTCCACCTTGCCCGACAGGACGACGATCAGCCCCGGAGACACATCGCCGGCCTCGAAAATGTGCTCGCCGGCGGCATAGGCGCTGGCCTCACCGAACCGGCGCATGCGCTCGATGTCGGCCTCGGCCAGGGTTGGGAAGGCCTGGTCGCGGCGGGCGCCGAAGATCGCGGTGGCGGATTGAGACATGGGAGCGAGCGTAGCGAAGCCGGAGCCCGGTTTGAAGCGGTTTGTTGGGGACTGGCCAGGAGGGGAGGTCATCGGGCAAGAAAAAAGCCCGGACGAACCGGGCTTTTTTCTTGAGCTTCTGAACCGATCGAATGGTTCGAAACGGGAATTTGGTGCCCAGAAGAGGACTCGAACCTCCACTCCTTGCGGAACACGGACCTGAACCGTGCGCGTCTACCAATTCCGCCATCTGGGCTGGTGCGGGCTCAATAAGCGGGCAAGCGATTGCTGTCAACGCGCTTTTTGGAACAGGACGCCAAAAGCTGGGAAGTCGCTTTAGCAAAGCTGGTGGAGGCCCGCCGCCGCAACTCGCCAGCCGTCAGCCCTCCAGCACTTCCTTCGAGGCCACGGTCGAATCGGCGTTGAGCTGGTAGATCACAGGCACGCCGGTGCCGAGCTCCAGCCTGACGATCTCCTCGCCCGACTTGCCGTCCAGCGCCATGATCAGCGCGCGCAGCGAATTGCCGTGGGCGGCGACCAGCACGGTGCCGCCGCGCAACACGTGCGGCTGCAGATCGTGCAGGTAGTATGGCCAGACGCGGGCGCCGGTGTCCTTCAGGCTTTCACCGGCGGGCGGCGGTACGTCGTAGGAGCGACGCCAGACATGCACCTGCTCCTCGCCCCATTTCTGGCGCGCATCGTCCTTGTTGAGGCCGGAAAGGTCGCCATAGTCGCGCTCGTTCAGCGCTTGGTCGCGAATGGTCTTCAGGTCGCTCTGGCCGACGGCGTCGAGAATGTGCTGGCAGGTCTTCTGCGCCCGGACCAGCGCCGAGGTGAAGGCGATGTCGAATTTCAGGCCGCGCGCCTTGAGCTTCTGGCCGGCGGCCTTGGCCTCGGCGTGGCCCTGCTCGGTCAGGTCGACGTCACGCCAGCCGGTGAACAGGTTTTTCAAATTCCATTCGCTCTGGCCGTGACGCACGAGCACGAGAGTTCTCGACATTTTTGCTCCTCTGGGGTCTGAGCATTCCAGGAAAAGTGTGTAGCGGTTTTCTGTCCGGACTTGCGTAAGAACGAAGATGGTTCAGGGTCGTTTCAGGCAAGCCCGAGCACGTCCCGCATTGAGTAAAGGCCCGGCTTCCTGCCGCGCGCCCAAAGTGCGGCCTTGACGGCGCCGCGGGCGAAGATGGCGCGATCCTCAGCATGGTGGGACAGCGTGATGCGCTCGCCGGTGCCGGCCAGGATCACGCTGTGGTCGCCGACCACCGAGCCGCCGCGCAGCGCGGCGAAACCGATCGAGCCGGTTTGTCGCACACCCGTATGGCCGTCGCGTGAACGCACGTCGTTGCCGGCCAGTGCAATGCCGCGCCCGGCGGCGGCGGCCTCGCCGAGCAGAAGCGCGGTGCCCGAAGGCGCGTCGACCTTGTGCCTGTGGTGCATTTCGAGGATCTCGATGTCGAAATCATCGGCATCGAGCGCGCGCGCCGCCTGCTCGACCAGCACCGCCAGCAGGTTGACGCCGAGGCTCATATTGCCCGACTTGACGATGGTCGCGTGGCGCGCGGCGGCAGCGATTTTCGCATTGTCGTCAGCCGAACAGCCGGTCGTGCCGATGACGTGGACAATGCGCGCCTGCGCCGCGTAACCGGCGAACTCGACCGTCGAGGCCGGGGTGGTGAAATCGAGCACGCCATCGGCCCTGGCGAACACCGGCAGCGGATCGCCGCCGATCGGCACATCGATGCGGCCGACGCCTGCCAGTTCGCCCGCATCCTTGCCCAGATGAGGCGAATCCGCGCGCTCGACCGCGCCGATGACGCGGGCGCCCGGAATGGCGTGGATGGCGCGGATCAGCGTCTGGCCCATGCGGCCGGCCGCGCCGACCACCACAAGTCCCATATCGCTGGCCGTCTCGCCTGATATTGCCGATGTTTCGCTCATGCCGTGCTCCCGGCGATGTTCCCGGTCTCTAATTCCTGAACCAAAATTTCGGCCGGCGCGCTGTCGTCGACAAGCCCCAGGCCCTTGACGCCCTGTATCCGGTGGAAACGGGCATAGACGCTGTGCGGGTCGGCCATCAGCGAGGCGTGCGTACCCTCTTCGACCAGATGGCCCTGTTCCAGCACGATGATGTGGTCGGCATTGACCACGGTCGACAGGCGGTGCGCGATGACGATGGTGGTGCGCCCTTCCATGACCTTGGTGAGCGCCTGCTGGACCCGGGCTTCGGCCTCGTTGTCGAGCGCCGATGTCGCCTCGTCGAGCAGCAGGATCGGTGCCTGGCGCACGATGGCGCGGGCGATCGACACACGCTGGCGCTGGCCGCCGGAGAGCGTGGCGCCATTCTCGCCGACCGGCGTGTCATAGCCTTGCGGCTGCTGGCGGATGAACTCGTCGGCCGCGGCCAGTCGCGCGGCCTGTTCGATCTCGGCGTCGGTCGCCGAGGGGCGGCCGTAGCGGATGTTGTCGCGGATGGTGCCTTCGAACAGATAGGGCGCCTGCGAGACATAGGCGATCGAGCCGCGCAGCGACTGTTTGGTGATCTTGGAAATGTCCTGGCCGTCGATCTCGATCGTGCCGCTCTCGACGTCATAGAAGCGCTGCAGCAGCGCCACCAGCGTCGTCTTGCCGGCGCCGGATGCACCGATGACGGCGGTCATCTTGCCGGCGGCGGCGACGAAGCTCAGACCCTGAAGGACAGGCGCCTCCTCGACATAGCGGAAGGAGACGTTGTTGAAGCGCACTTCGCCGGTGGTGAAATATGCCTGTGTGGCGCCAGGCGCATCGCCCTGCTTGGGCTCGAGGTCGAGCAGTTCGTAGATCATGCGCGCGTTGACCAGCGCCCGTTCCATGCCGACCTGCATGCGCGCCAGGCGCCGCGCCGGATCATAGGCCAGGATCAGCGCGGTGATGAACGAGAAGACCGCGCCCGGCGGCTGGCCCAGAACCAGCGCCCGGTAACCGGAATAGGCGATGACGGAGGTGACGGCGAGACCAGCCAGCATATCGGAGATCGGCGACAGCCGTTCGGAGACGCGGGCAATCTTGTTGGAGCGCTGTTCGGCGTCGTTGGCGAGCTTGCCGATGCGGCCCGACAGTTCGTCCTCCATGGTGAAGGCCTTGACGATGGCGATGCCTTGCGTGGCTTCCTGAACCGCGCCGATCAGCCGCGAATTGATGAGTACGGATTCCCGGGTTATGCGCCGCACGCGACGGGTGAGGTAGACGACGGCCCAGATCAGCGGTGGCCCGATCAGCAGCGAACTGAGCGACAGGACCGGATCCTGGTAGACCATGACGCCGAGAAGCCCGATCAGCGTCACCGCGTCGCGGGTAATCGAGGTCAGCGTCAACGACAGCAGGTCGCGGATGCCGCCGACGTTTTCGTTGACCTGCGCCGCCAGCCGGCCGGAGCGTGTGTCGTTGAAGAAGCCGACGCCGAGCTTCATCAGGTGATCGAAGATGCGCTTCTGGTAGCGCGCCACCAGATTGTTGCCGATCTTGGCCAGCGCCACCGCCTGGCCATAGCCGGCGAAGCCGCGCAGCAGGAAGGCCGCCATGAAGCCGGCGCAGATCCAGACGATCGCATCGCCACGCCGTTCGTAGAATATCTGGTTGACCATCGGGGCCATGATCCAGGCCGTGAAGGCGGTCGTGCCCGAAACGATCAGCGAGCAGGTGATGACCATCACATAGGTCCAGCGATAGTCATGGCTGTTCTCAGCGAGAATGCGGCGCAGCACCGCTGTGACCTCGCCGGGCCGGGCTTTCAGCTTGTTTGGAGTTTGAAGTGTCAAATCAGAGGGCTTTGTCGGTTTCCGCTTCCCGTGGCCGGGCAATTCGGCACCCCTATTAACGCCAAGCAGCCGGCTTGCCTATGCCTTGGGGTGACTAACTTCGTCGCGCCAGCGCCGGCCCGATGTCTGGACACCGAACAGCGAGGGGTTCCTGGCATAGGCGGCAAGGCCTAGGAGCGCCGCCAGCGGATGGGTGATGACATAGACCGGCATGGTGCGCATCAGCGCGCTGTGCGGCGCCTTGTCCTCGAAAGCGGCGCGGAAATTGCCCTCCTTCAGCGCCGGCACGATCTTTTGCGCGATGCCGCCGGTGAGGAAAACCCCGCCCCGGCTCATGAACACCAAGGCAAGGTCGCCGGCGGTGCGGCCCAGGCAGGTGACAAAGGTCTCCAGCGCTTCCTGCGCCACAGGATCGGTCTTGGCCAGCGCCGCAGCGGTGACCTCGGCCGGCGTGGTGAAGGGCGACGGCTTGCCGTCGGCCCTGGCCACCGCCCGGTAGACATTGACGAGGCCTCGCCCGGACAGGATCTGCTCGCCCGAAATGCGGCCGTCGAGCTTCTCGATGTGCGGGAACACCTCGAAATCGCGGGCCGAACGCGGCCCGATGTCCATATGGCCGCCTTCGCCGGGCACCGGTATCCAGTGATGAAGCGCGTGGACCAGCCCGGCGACGCCGAGCCCGGTTCCCGGTCCCAGCACGACGCGGCCGGCATTGGGCTCCGGCGTGCTGCCGCCGATCTTTTCCATCTGCTCTTCGCCGAGTGCGACGACGGCCAGCGCCTGCGCCTCGAAGTCGTTGAGCACGACGATGTCGCTCAGGCCGAGGCTGGCGAACATCTGCCGGGGCTTGACGATCCACGGGCAGTTGGTGAGTTCGATCTCGTCGCCATCGACCGGACCGGCCACCGCCAGCACAGCCGAATTGGGCCGGACCGAGGAGCGATCGAGCACGGCCGACTGGATCGCCTCGTCGATGGTGCTGTAATTGGCGGTCTGGACGATGGTCGGCTCGCCGGCCTCGGAATTGGCGTCGAGCACGATCGAAAAGCGCGCATTGGTGCCGCCGATATCGCCGATCAGGATCGGAAACCGCAGCAAAGTCTCGTCATCGCCTGTGCCTGGCATGCTCTTGTCCGTCCCCCGGCGCCCTCGATGGCGTTTCGCCGTTCTTCCGTTGACTAGCGCATGAGTTTGAAAAGGGAAACGGTTTTCGGACCCGGCGATGCGCAGGGAGAGGTTCTGCGGCCAAACGGCCACTGTTTCATGAAAGCAGGCAGCTAAACCGATTGAGCTTGCCGACGGCGCCCGACAATCACTTCGCGGGCGGGCGTGGACGCGGCACCGGCACGCCGACCTCGGGTGTCGCCGTGAAGGCGTTCAACGCGCTTGGCAGGCCTGCCGTGCTGCTGGCAGTGACGGCGGGCGGCGATGGCGTTTCGGGTGCGGGCGCGGGCGCCGCCACCGCTATCGGCACCGTGTCGCCGTGATAGGTCGCGGCCTCGGCCGAGGCAGGCCCCGGCGCGTCGAGCACCGCGCGGCATTCCTTGGGCAGGTTGGCCATCGTCATCAGGTCGCGGGCCTTCGGCGCATCCGGGTTCTTATTGGGCCGCCACGGCTCCTGCGTGAACCACCAGGCCAGCGGCTTGCCGCAACCGTCATCATCCGGCGTCGCTTCCTGCGCCTTGCAATTGGGCGAGCCCGGCTGACAGCCGATGCGCATGTGGAAATGATAGTCGTGGCCCCAGAACGGCCTGATCTTGCGCAGCCAGGAGCGGTCGCCCTTGACGGTGTCGCAGAGCTTCTTCTTGATGCCCGGATTGACCAGGATGCGCTCGACCTGCGGATAGCTCGCGGCCCGCTTTAGCAACGCCGTATGCCGCGGCGTCCACAGGGCATCCTTCACCAGATGCGTCTTCTCGTCGACCATCAGCGTGGCGCTCATGGTCTCGCGCTGCGCCCTGCTCATCGTGCGGTCGGGCATCGGCGTCAGCCAGATGTCGGCGTCGAGCCCGATCTGGTGCGAGGCATGGCCGGTCAGCATCGGGCCGCCGCGCGGCTGCGCGATGTCGCCGATCAGCAGGCCGGGCCAACCGTCGGCGACCGCATCGCGCGACAATCTCTCGATCAGCGCGATCAGCGCCGGATGGCCCCAGCGGCGGTTGCGCGATGGCCGCATTACCTGCCAGGTCGGACCATCCATGGGGATGGCGACGCCGCCGGAAAAGCAGCCCTTGGAATAGAAGCCGAAGGATTGCGCCGCGGTAGCCGTCGGCAGTTTCTCGGCGCCGAACAGGTCTTTTGCCCGTTCCTCGGCCGCTGCGGGCTGCGCGGCGAGACCTGCCAGGGCCAGCGCCGCCGCCAATACCGAATTTCTGGCGCCAGGCGATCGCGTCGATGATTTCATGAACCGCACCCCCGTGCCTCCAACGCCGAATCATACCACGCCAAGCGCCGCGCTTCGATCATCCTAACCCCTTCGCGGCCTTCATCGGACTGCGCGGCGCGCCGTCGCGCCAGTCGCCGCTTGCCCACATATGGTCGAAGGCGGCGCGATAGTCCGGAAAGCGAAACCGATAGCCCGCCGCCTTGATCGCCGCATTGGCGACCCGCTTGTTCTCGCCATAGAAGGACCGCGCCATGGGCGAAAGTTGGGCGGTCTCGAACGGAATTTCGGGCGGCGGCGCGATACCCATCAGCGAAGCGGCATAGGCAACGACATCCTGCGGCGGCGCCGGCTCATCGTCGGTGACGTTGAAGATGCCGCCGGTATTGCCGCCGATCAGATGCCAGAGCGCGCCCGATATGTCGTCGCAATGGATGCGGTTGAAGACCTGGTCCGGCTTGACCAGCCGCCTGGCCGTGCCGTTTTCCAGATTGACCAGCGCGTTGCGGCCCGGACCGTAGATGCCCGACAGCCGCAGGATCGCCACCGGCCGGTCGATGTCCTCGCCAAGCTTCAACCAGTCCTGCTCGGCCTCGACCCGCATCGTCGAGCGCTTCGAAACCGGCCGGCACGCGGCCGTTTCATCGACCCAGGCACCGCCAAGATCGCCATAGACCCCGACGGTCGAGAGATAGCCGATCCATTTCAGGTCAGGCATCCCTGCGATCGCCTCGCGGGCGGCATTCAGCACGGGATCGCCGGCTTCCTCCGGAGCGACGGAAATCACCAGATTGGTGGTTTTCTCGAGCGCTTCGCCGATTTCGCCGGTTAGCGCGCCATCGAACAGCAGCGGGCCGATGCCGGCTTGGCGCAGCGCTTCGAATTTTTCCTCGGAGCGTGTCGTGCCGAAGATCGGGGCGGCTCCCCTGTTGGCGCGGCCAAAGGCCTTGCCCGAATAGCCGGCGCCGAAGATGAAGATCCGCTTTTCGTTCATGCATGCGTCCTGTTTGGCCGTGCCAGGCGCCATTCCTCGCGGACGGCGCCATCGCCCTCGCTCTTCAGGCCGTTCGCGGCCCGTTCGGCATATTCGGTTTCTGGCACCAGCCGCGCCAGCGCCCATATTGCCGCGCCCCGCACCAGCGGCGAGGCGTCGCCGAGCAGGTCCCGGACGCTATCGGCAAGCGCGGCCTCGCCGGAATTGCCGGCGGCGATCAGCACGTTGCGGACAAAGCGGTCGCGACCGATGCGTTTGATCGGCGAACCGGAGAAGAAGCTGCGGAAGGCAGCATCGTCGAGGGCCAAAAGGTCGGCAAGTTCAGGCTCGCGCAAATCGTCGCGCGCGGCGAGCTTGGCCTCCGAAGCCGCGCTTGCGAACTTGTTCCATGGGCAAGCCGCGAGGCAGTCGTCGCAGCCATAGATGCGGTTGCCGATCGCCTCGCGGAATTCATGCGGTATCGGCCCCTTGTTCTCGATGGTGAGATAGGAGATGCAGCGCCGCGCATCGAGCCGATAAGGCGCCGGAAACGCGTCGGTCGGGCAGGCGTCGAGGCAGGCGCGGCAGGAGCCGCAATGGTCGATCTCGGCGCTATCCGGCACCAGTTCGGCCGTGGTGAAGATGGTGCCGAGGAACAGCCAGGAGCCGTGCTCGCGGCTGACCAGATTGGTGTGCTTGCCTTGCCAGCCCAGGCCCGCTGCTTCCGCCAGCGGCTTTTCCATGACAGGTGCGGTGTCGACGAATACTTTGACGTCGCCGCCCGCCCGCGCGACGGTCTTGCCGGCGATTTCCTTCAGCCGACCTTTCATCACCTCGTGATAGTCGCGGTTTTTCGCGTAGACCGAGATCGCGCCGCGGTCGCGCCGGGCCAGCACGTCGCGCGGATCATGGTCAGGCCCATAATTCATCGCCAGCACGATGATCGAGCGCACGCCGGGCCACAGCGTGGAAGGCTCGCTGCGGCGCGCAATCGTCTCGGCGATCCAGTCCATGGAGCCGTGAAAGCCGTCGGCGACGAATTCGGCCAGGCGCGCTGGCGCCAGCGGGATGGCATCGGGAGTGGTGACTGCGACGGCGTCGAAGCCGGCGCGCCGCGCCTCCGCGTCGATCAGCGCACGCAGTTTTGCCGGATCAGAAGTCGAGATCCGCATAGTGCGATACCGGCGACAGGCCGCGCACGCGGTCGGTCAGGAGCGGCCGGAACGAAGGCCGCGATTTCACCCGCGTGTACCATTCGCGCGCGGCGGGGTGTTCGCGCCAGTCGATCTCGCCGAGATAGTCGAGCACCGACAGCGTCGCGGCGGCCGCCAGATCGGCATAGGTGACCCTGCCGCCGGCCAGCCAGTGACGGGTGCCGGCCAGCCAGTTGGTGTATTTCATGTGCTGGCGGATGTTGGCGCGCGCGGCGCGGATGGCGCCCGAATCGGGCGAGCCGCCGCCCGCCGTTTCCGGCATCACCGGCTTCAGCACGCGCTCGCGCACCAGATGGCGCGTCACTTCGCTTTCGGCCTTGTTGAGATACCAGTCGATCAGCCTGCGGATTTCAGCGCGCTGCATCGGGTCCTCGGCGAACAGCCGCTTGTCGCGCTTGAGCACACCGCGCGTCTCGTCGAGATATTCCGAGATCACCGTCGCACCGATGATCGGCACGTCGCCCTCGGCCAGCAGGATCGGCAGCGTGCCGGCCGGATTCAGCGCCAAAAATTCCTTGCGCCGCGTCCACGGCTTTTCCTCGATCAGCGCCAGCTCCTCGCCATACTCGCCAAAGGCGAGGCGGACGAAGCGGCAGGTTGCGAACATGGGATGGTGGAAAAGCGTCAGCATGGTTCCGCGATGATAAAGCGCACTAATGTGGTTTGGATTTGAAGTTCCTGCCCCTCAATGGCATCCGCGTTCAGGAACTTCAAATCCAAACCACATTAGAACTCAAAGTTGACAGTGTGGCTCAGAATCCGGAATTCGCGCATCGCGCTCGTCCCGGGTGTGGCGAATTCCGGATTGCCACACTGGCGAATCGCAGGGCGCACCGGTAAGTCTTGGCCGCCCGGTTAGCGGGCCGTCAGGGGTGTTGCGACCTATAGGGGGACTTCGGCGCCATGACAAGCAAGCCATTCTGTTAGCCGTCACGCCAACGCCGAGGTAGAAATGGAAAGCCAGACCATCGTCGAAGCCCTGCTGCTTGGCCTGCTGGAAGGGTTGACCGAATTCATACCGGTGTCTTCGACCGGCCATATCCTGCTCGCCGGCCATTTCCTCGGCTTCCAGTCGACCGGCAAGGCCTTCGAGATCCTGATCCAGCTCGGCGCCATCCTGGCGATCCTCAGCGTCTATTTCCGGCGCCTGTGGCAGATGCTGCTCGACCTGCCGCATGACCGGCTGACGCGGCATTTCGTCATCGGCATCCTCATCGCCTTCCTGCCGGCCGCGGTCATCGGCGCGCTGGCGCACGACTTCATCAAGACGGTGCTGTTCGAATCGCCCCGGCTGATCTGCATCATGCTGATCATCGGCGGCGTGGTGCTGCTGGTCGTCGACCGCATGAACCTCAAGCCGGTCTACCGCGACGTCGAGCGGTTCCCGACCAGGCTTTACCTGCAGATCGGGCTTTTCCAGTGCCTGTCGCTGATCCCCGGCACGTCGCGCTCCGGCTCGACCATCGTCGGCGCGCTGCTCCTGGGTGTCGACAAGCGGGCGGCGGCGGAATTTTCCTTCTTCCTCGCCATTCCGACCATGGTCGGCGCGTTCGCCTTCGACCTGTTCAAGAACCGCAACGTGCTGACCTCGGCCGACCTGCCGATCATCGCCATCGGCTTCGTCGCCGCCTTCGTCACGGCGTTGTTCGTGGTGCGCTTCCTGCTCGATTACGTCTCGCGCAACGGCTACTCGCTGTTCGGCTGGTGGCGGCTGGTGGTGGGTGTTGTCGGGCTGGTGACGTTGATGATCTGGGGGTGAGGAGCGATCCGCACCTCCGCGCCTTCGTCATCCACGGGCGGAGCAAGGAATGCCCCGCCTCAACTCCTCCCATAAAACGCATTCGGGACATGCACGGGCCAGCGCCAGGGCAGCACGGCGACCATGTCGAAGCGCATCGACAGCCTGCCATAGTCCGGCTGGCGCGACAGCCAGATGTCGGCCGCACCCTCGATGCGACGCTCCGATTCGTGACCGATCGCTTCCATGGCTTCGATCAGCGTGCGGCGCGCCTTGACCTCGACGAACAGCACCAGGTCGCCGCGCCGCGCGATCAGGTCGATCTCGCCAAAGCGCGTGCGGTGGCGGCGCGCCAGGATGCGGTAGCCTTTCAGCATCAACGCGACAGCCGCCAGCCATTCGCCGCGATGGCCGCGCCGGTAGGCTTTTTGGCGGCTGGCGCTCGGGCGCTCAGCCACTGCCGGCTCCGGAACTTTGCTCGACCATGATCTCTGGACAAACGAAACCGTTTGTCCGAGAAAACCGGCTTCCACTTTTCGGGATCATGGTCTGTCCTTGAGCTCGAGCAGCCGCCGATAGAGCGCCTGCTTCTGGCCGCCGGTCATTTTAGCGGCTTCCGCCGCCGCCTTGGAGGCCGGCATTTCGGCAGCGAGCGACAAAAGCAGACGATCGATGTCTTCGGGTTCGTCGGCCTTGGCCCCGGCCGGGCCGATACAGACGACGATCTCGCCCTTCGGCGTATCGGCCGCCGCATAATGGTCGGCCAGCGCTTGCAGCGTGCCGGTGCGCATTTCCTCGTACGTCTTGGTCAATTCCCGGCCGATCGCAGCTTTGCGTTCGCCGCCCAGCGCCTCGACCATGGCGCCGAGCGACTCAGCCAGCCGGCGCGGTGACTCGAAGAAGATCAAGGTCGCCGGCACCGCCTTCAGTGCCTCCAGCCGTGACAGCCGCTGGCCAACCTTGACCGGCAAAAAGCCGGCGAACAGGAAGGCGTCGGACGGCAGGCCCGACGCCGTCAGCGCGGCAAGCGGCGCCGACGGGCCGGGGATCGGCACGACGCGAATGCCCTGGTCGAGCGCTTCTCCGACCAGCCTGTAGCCGGGATCGGAGACCAGCGGCGTGCCGGCATCCGAAATCAGCGCCACGCTCTGGCCGGCTTCGAGTGCCGCGATCAGCTTCGGCCCGGCCTCGCCGGCATTGTGTTCGTGATAGGCGGTGGTGCGGCGGCGAATGCCGTAGCGGTCGAGCAGCACGCGCGACACACGCGTATCCTCGCAGGCGACGATGTCGGCGGCGGCCAGCGTCTCCAGCGCGCGCAGCGTGATGTCGGCGAGGTTGCCGATCGGCGTCGCCACCAGATAGAGCGCCGGATCGAGCGGACGAGCCGCGATCTCGGCCTGCCCGACCACATAGCTGCGCTTGCCTGTCTCGCCAGTCACCAATGCCGTCTCCGTTCAGGCCTGTCTGGCCCGCCAAATCTTGTTTGGCATGGCTGGCGCCGGCTTGCAAAACTCGCACCGGTGTAAGGCAATCGCCATTCCTTCGCCACAGTAGGGAACGAAACCGGGTTTGGCAGATTTAGCCCCTGATTCCCAAGGGAGGACAGGATGGACAGCCTGACGATACAGGACGCTTTCGAGCCTTACTATGCCGGCCGCAGCCGGAGTGCCGCACGCCAGGACAAACGGCTGCCAGCCCGGAACGACACCAGCCTGACCAAGCAGGCCGCGAGTGCCTTGCCAACAGACGTCAGGCTTTCCGACAACAAACCCGACAGCACGACGGAGCACTGACCGGACGATGCCCAATCGCTTCGATATCTTCATCACCCGTCTTGAAACGAAAACCGCCCGCAACGGCGTACCGCAATCTCCGATAGGCGACCAGCACCGTGGCCGCCGCGACAAAGACGGCGCTAAGCCGGTCCGGAGCGGCGAGACGCATGCAGAGAAGGAGCGCGGAAAGCACCGCCACAAACACGACGCCTGATCTGGCTCAGATTGGCAAGGCGGCCGCCGAAGGCGGAGGGGCGAACGCCGGTCAGGCGCTCAGTCCAGATATCGTGAAACGCGCGCCTTCAGAAGCGCCATCAGCTCCGGGTCCATAAATTCGTAGTCGTCCGGGATGTCGAGGCAGATCACCTTGGCCGCCTTCAGGCTGGCCTTGAATTTCTTCTGCAGTTTCGTCCGGTGGATTTTCTCCATGACAAAGATGATGTCGGCCCAGGCGACAAGTTCGTGCGTCAGCGGAGTGTCGGCATCATGATTGGTGCCGGCCGAGGCGACTTCCATGTCGCGCCGCGTGGAAAACACCTGCTCGGCGGTAGGGCTGCGCAAGCGGTTCTGGCTGCAGATGAAGAGGACGTTTTTCAAGGGTTTAGCGCGCCAGGTCCGCCACCACGGCGTCGAGCACGATCATGCCGGCCGGCGTGGCGCGCAGCCGCGCATTGCCGATCGGCGCCACCAGCCCCTCACCCTGCAGCACCGACAGCCGCGCGCTCGATAGGCCGCGTCCGGAAAACGCCTCGTAGCGGGAGAGGTCAATGCCTTCGGCGAGCCTGAGCCCCATCAAAAGAAACTCGTCGGCCTCTTCGGAGCGCGTCAGGAGTTCGCCGCCGGTGATGCCATGGCCCTTGGCTTCGACCAGATTGGCCCAGGTCTCCGGCATTCTCTCGGCAATCGTCACCACCCGATGGCCGTTCTCGACGAAGCGGCCATGCGCGCCTGGACCGACGCCGACATATTCGCCGTAGCGCCAATAGGTCAGATTGTGCCGGCTCTCGGCGCCCGGCCTGGCGTGGTTGGAAATCTCGTAGGCCGGCAGACCGTGCGCCGATGTGATTTCCTGCGTCAACGCGTAGAGATCGGCGGCGTGATCGTTGTCGGGAATGACGAATTTCTTTGCCGCGTGCAGCGCATGGAAGGGCGTGCCTTCCTCGATGGTCAGCTGGTAAAGCGACAGATGGTCGGCGGCATGGCCGATCGCCTGTTCGAGTTCCGCCTGCCAATCCTGTGGCGTCTGCCCGGGGCGCGCATAGATCAGGTCGAAGGACAGGCGCGGAAAGATTTCGCGCGCGAGCCCGATGGCGTGCAAGGCTTCCTCGACATTGTGCAGCCTGCCGAGAAAGCGCAAATCCTTGTCGTTCAGCGCCTGCACGCCGAGCGAGACGCGGTTGACCCCCGCCGCCCGGTAGCCACGGAAACGCTCCGCCTCGACCGAGGACGGGTTGGCCTCGAGCGTCACCTCGATGCCATCGGGCACCGTCCAGTTCCTGGCCACCGCGTCCAGAACCCTGGCCACCGTTTCCGGCTTCATCAGCGACGGCGTGCCGCCGCCGAGAAAAATGCTGGTCACGTCGCGCGGCCCGGTGCGCTGGCGCATCGTCGCCAACTCGGCCTCGAACGCGGCGGCAAAGCGCTCCTGGTCGACCGGCTGGTGGCGGACATGGCTGTTGAAGTCGCAATAGGGGCACTTGGCCGCGCAGAATGGCCAATGCACGTAGACGCCGAAGCCGGGACTGCGGTCGAGCGCCATGGTGGTTGCGGGTCCGATCATACGGAGCCAAGCCTGACCGAATCAAGCCGAGCTTGGGCGAATTTCTGGAAGGCGCGGGCGCGGTGCGACAGCGCCGTCGCCTGGCCTGGCTTCCAGCCGTGCTTTTCCTCGGCACTCATCTCGCCGAAGGTTTTGTCGAAGCCATTGGGCAAGAACACCGGATCGTAGCCGAAGCCGAGCTCGCCGCGCGGCGGCCAGACCAGCGTGCCCTCGGCCTCGCCGCGATAATATTCGGCCTCGCCGTCGGGAAAGGCGAGGCAGATGACGGCGACGAAGCGGCCCGTGCGCCGCTCGGGCGTGGCCGCGCCGACTTCCTGCAACGCGACTTCGGTGCGCTGCATGGCCATGGCGAAATCGCGCGATCCCTCCGGCGTCTCGGCCCAGTTGGCGGTATAGACGCCGGGCGCGCCGTCGAGCGCGTCGACGCAGAGGCCGGAATCGTCCGACAGCGCCGGCAGGCCGGTCGCCTTCGCGGCGGCGAAGGCCTTGATGTAGGCGTTTTCCTCGAAGGTGGTGCCGGTTTCGTCCGGTTCGGGCAGGCCATACTCCTTGGCCGACTTCGCCTCGAAGCCGAATGGACCCATCAGATCGGCGAATTCGCGCAGCTTGCCGGCGTTGTGGCTGGCAACGACGATCTTCTTGCCATCGAGTGTATGGAGGTTTGGTGAATGCATCAAAGGCCCCAGATTCTTGGCTCGGCGAACTCGATCGAATTGCCCGAGGGGTCGCGTATATAGATCGAACGGCCACCTTGCGGCCATTCGAATTCGCTTTCGATGGCGATTTTCTTCGCTTGGAGATGTGTTCTCCAGCCGTCGATTTCAGCGGCGCTGGCGGCAAAGCACAGATGACCCTCGCCGACCGCGCCGTGCGGCGGCACTTTCAGCTTCGCGTCCGGTGCGGGCGGAATTTTGGTCGCTTCGGCGTTGAAGACGAGCAGGACGCCTGGGCCGCAGCGGAAGAAAAGGTGGCGGCCGTCGACCTTGCCGAGGAGGATGAGGCCGAGGACGTCGGTGTAGAAGTGCTCAGCGGCGTCAAGGTCGGTGACGTAGAGGGCCGATTCCAGGATGGCGGAGGGAGTCACGAGGCACCCCCCTCTGCCCTGCCGGGCATCTCCGCCTCAAGGGGGGAGATTGGCAATTTCGATGTTGTCGCACACCCAGCAACGCTGAAAGCCAGCGAAGGCCGAGACGGTATCCGATCTCCCTCCTCGAGGGGGAGATGGCCGGCAGGCCAGAGGGGGGCGTTCAAGCTCGGCATTAAACCCTACGCGACCGCCATCTGCTGCAGGCTGACCAGTCGGGAAATGCCCTTCTTGGCCAGGCCCATAAGCGTCGCGAACTGGTCTTCGGAGAAAGGTTCGCCCTCGGCGGTGCCCTGAATCTCGACGATGCCGCCCTTGCCGGTCATGACGAAATTGGCGTCGGTGCCGGCCGAGGAATCCTCGACATAGTCGAGGTCGATGACCGGCTGGCCGTCATGGATGCCGCAGGAAATCGCCGCGACATGGTCTTTCAGCACTTTCGAAACGCTGGCCATCTGCCGGGCTTCCATCCAGCGCAGGCAATCATAGAGCGCCACCCAGCCGCCGGTGATCGAAGCGGTGCGGGTGCCGCCGTCGGCCTGGATGACATCGCAGTCGACGGTGATCTGCTGTTCACCCAGCGCCTGCAGGTCGACCACGGCGCGCAAGGAGCGGCCGATCAGGCGCTGGATCTCCAGCGTGCGGCCGCCCTGCTTGCCGGCGGAGGCCTCGCGGCGCATGCGCTCGCCGGTCGAGCGCGGCAGCATGCCGTATTCCGCCGTGACCCAGCCCTTGCCGGAATTGCGCATCCAGCCCGGCACCTTTTCCTCGAGGCTCGCGGTGCACAGGACGTGCGTGTCGCCGAACTTCACCAGGCAGGAGCCTTCGGCGTGTTTGGAGACGCCGCGCTCGAAGGAGATGGCGCGCATTTCGTCGAATTGGCGTTTGGAGGGGCGCATTCGGCCTGCTTTCTTGTCAGTTTCTTGAAATCGTGGCCGGCTTTTAGACGCAAGGGGGGCAGCGCGCAAAGGAAAACGGACCGGCGATCTGACACAGACACCCGGGGTGATCTGGCACAGACACCGAGGTGATCCGACACAGACAGCCCGGGTGATCCGACACAGACACCGGTTGCGCGCGCCCCACCGAAGTCTATATCCTTGAACCGGAGGTTTTTGGCCAAATGACCAAGCCAGTCGATCCCGCGTCGCAGTCGCCGGCGCTTCAATCGCTCGACATGCGCTCGCGCGACATCTTCCGGCGCATCGTCGATTCCTACCTGAGGGACGGCGAGCCCGTGGGCTCGCGCAGCTTGTCGCGCATCCTGCCGTCCTCGCTGTCGCCGGCTACCATCCGCAACGTGATGAGCGACCTCGAACATCTCGGGCTGATCTACGCGCCGCATATTTCGGCCGGCCGTCTGCCGACGCAGGCTGGCCTGCGTTTCTTCGTCGATGCCTTCATGGAGCTTGGCGACCTCTCCGACGAGGAGCGCCGTACAATCGAGGCGCAGGTGCGGGCCTCCGGCTCGGGCGCGACGCTGGAGCATATGCTGACAGAGGCCAGCCAGATGCTGTCGGGCATGTCGCGCGGCGCCGGCCTGGTGCTGGCCGCCAAGAACGAGGTGGCGCTCAAGCATATCGAATTCATCCAGCTGGAGCCGACCAAGGCGCTTGCCGTGCTGGTGTCGCAGAATGGCGACGTCGAGAACCGCGTCGTCGAGCTGCCCGCCGGCATCACCGTCTCGCAACTGCACGAGGCCTCGAATTTCCTCAACGCGCATATCCGTGGCCGCACGCTGGCCGAGGCGCGCACCGAGATCGCCCGCATCAAGGAAGAGACGAGGGCGGCGCTCGACACGCTGTCGCAGGACCTCGTCGAGAAGGGGCTGGCTGTATGGGCGGGCGCCGAAAGCGGCCTGCCAGCCCGGCTCATCGTGCGCGGCCGCGCCAATCTGCTGGAAAACGTCACCGCCCAGGCCGACATCGAATTGCTGCGGCATCTGTTCGAGGACATGGAGACGCAGGATGGTTTGATCCAGCTGCTCGACCTTGCCGAAGAGGGATCGGGCGTGCGCATCTTCATCGGTTCGGAAAACAAGCTGTTCTCGCTATCGGGCTCGTCGCTGGTGGTGGCGCCCTATCGCGATAAGGACGCCCGCGTCGTCGGCGCGCTCGGCGTCATCGGCCCGACCCGGCTCAACTATGCCCGCATCGTGCCGATGGTGGATTATACGGCGCAGCTGATATCGCGCATGCTGCGCTAGGTGTACTGATATTCGGGTGAAGCCGGCCTGCAAACGGCTGATACCTGCGCTTCCGGTGCCGCCGTTTTCGACTCGGCCTGACCCGAATCTCGACATACCTTTGGTGCGACACCGAAGGACCGGCTGCAAAGGAGAAAAAGAATGGCGCTGGAATCATTCAAGGCCCAGATCAGCCTGCTGCTCGAAGAAATGGTCAACCAGCCGGAGGACCAGCACGAAATTCAGGAACAGCTGCGCGAAAAACTGCGGGAAATGCGCGCCATGGGCCTGCCGTTGCCGGCCGATCTCGTGGAACTGGAAAAGCGCCTGGACGACGATTTCTACGCTGCCGGGACCTGATCCCGGAAGTTTGCTCACCGTGCGTGACGGAACCCACCGACAAGCCGATCGTTAATTTCCTTCACGACCGGGTGGAGGAAGTGATGCGATTGGCCGGACTGGCGATGTCGGCACTGTTTCTCACGACCGCGGCTCTCGCCCAGCAGGCCGACCGGCCCGTGCTCAAAGGCCCGGCGGCCTTCGGCGACTGGCGCGCGGATAAGCCCGGCGTGCGCCGGTTGATCAAGCCGGAAGACCTGCCGAGACCCTATGTCACCAAATCCGCCTCGAACGGCGCCGGCCTCACGGAGAGGCCGCAAGGCGCCAAGCCACAACTGCCGCCCGGCTTTTCGGCGGAACTCGTTGCGTCCGGCATCGACAATCCGCGTGTCGTGCGTGTCGCGCCGAACGGCGACCTGTTCGTCGCCGACAGCGAAGCCAACCAGGTCCGTGTCTATCGGCTGACGAACGGAAGCGCGAAAGCCGCGGAGAAAAGCATCTTCGCCGGCGGCCTCAACCAGCCCTATGGCATCGCCTTCCATCCACCCGGCAATGACCCGCAATGGGTCTATGTCGCCAACAGCGACAGCATCGTGCGCTTTGCCTACCGCAATGGCGATCTGAAGGCCTCGGGCGAACCGCAAACCATTGTCGACGACATCCCCTCGAGCCACCACTGGACCCGCGACATCGCCTTTTCCCCCGACGGCAAGACACTTTACCTCTCCGTCGGCTCCGGCTCGAATATCGCGGAGGACATGGGCAAAAGACCCAGAGGCGGGCTCGACGCCTGGGTCAAGTCGAAGCCGCTCGGCGCCAGCTGGGGTTCCGAGGCGGGCCGGGCCGAGGTGCAGGCTTTCGACCCCGACGGCAGGAATGGGCGCATCGTCGCCACCGGGCTGCGCAATTGTTCGGGCATGGCCGTGCAGCCGGCGACCGGCGCGCTGTGGTGCGTCGTCAACGAGCGCGACGCACTTGGCGACAATACGCCGGCGGAATACGCGACGACGGTCAGGGAAGGTGCCTTCTATGGCTGGCCGTGGTATTACATCGGCAACAATGAGGACCCGCGCCACAAGGGCGAGCGTCCCGACCTCGCCGGCAAGACTGATATTCCCGACGTGCTGATGCAGGCGCATTCGGCGCCGCTCAACATCGCTTTCTACGATGGCAAAAGCTTTCCGGCCGAGTACCAAGGCGACGCCTTCGTGGCCCTGCATGGCTCCTGGAACCGCGGCAACAGGACCGGCTACAAGGTGGTGCGGCTCAAGTTCAAGGACGGCAAGCCGACCGGTGAATATGAGGACTTCATGACCGGCTTTGTCGTCTCCAACGGCGAGGTCTGGGGCCGGCCGGTTGGCGTCGCGGTGGCCAAGGACGGGGCGCTGATCGTCACCGAAGACGGCAACGGCACAATCTGGCGCGTGACCTATAGTGACGGCCGGTCCTGATCCGTCTATTGGCAGCGCCGGCCCCCTCACCAGGTCTCACAGGGAGCTGGTGCAATCGAATCCAGTCCTCAGTAAATTCAATTCCATTCAGATATATGCGATGAAGCGCCCTCATCCGAGACCGAATCCATGACCCTCACCGGATTTCTTGCCTACAGCGCCGCGCTTGGCGTCGCCGCCGCCATCCCGGGCCCCGGCGTCACGGCGCTCGTCGCACGTGCGCTGGGCTCGGGCTTTCGCTCGTCGCTCGCCATGTCCTTCGGCCTGATGCTTGGCGATCTCACTTATTTGACCGCCGTGGTGCTGGGCCTGGCCTTCGTCGCGCAGGAGTTCGGCATGGTTTTCCTGGCGATCAAATGGGCCGGCGTCGCCTATCTCGCTTTCCTCGGCTGGCGCTTCTGGACCGCCGGCATAACGCCCGAAACCATCGAAGCCAGGAAGGGCAAGGGCGGCTTGCTGTCGAGCTTCATCGCCGGCCTCACCGTGACGCTCGGCAATCCAAAGACGATGATCTTCTATCTCGCCATCACGCCGACCATCGTCGACCTGAAGACCATCGCGCTTGCCGATTACGGCATTCTCGTCGCGCTGACGCTCGTCGTCCTGTTCGTCGTGCTGGTGCCTTACCTGGCGCTGGCGGCCAAGGCGCGCTGGTTCCTGAAGTCGCCGCGCGCGCTCAAGGTGCTGAACCGCACCGCCGGCGCCTTCATGGTTGGCGCGGCGGCGGCGATCGCTGCTCGCCAGTAGGTCGTTTCGACCAAACCATTCCCTGGCCCGGCTGTTTCGAGGAATGCTTTTCCGGGGTCCAGGCGCTTTCAGCACAGGGCCCACTCGGATATTTTCCAGCCGCAGCCTATCTTGCGCGGCTGAAAGCCCTATTCTGTCGGCTACTGCCAATTGCCTGAAATCCAGGGAGCGAAACCAATGAACAAGCCCGTCACTTCAGCCCGCGTGCCCGGCCGCGGCCGCATCTACGATTCCATCACCGACACGATCGGCGATACGCCCCTGGTACGGCTCGACAAGTTCGCCAAGGAGAAGGGCATCGTCGCCAATCTGGTCGCCAAGCTCGAATTCTTCAATCCGATCGCCTCGGTCAAGGACCGTATCGGCGTGTCGATGATCGAGGCGCTGGAGGCGGCCGGCAAGATTACGCCCGGCAAGACCACGTTGATCGAACCGACATCCGGCAATACCGGCATTGCGCTTGCCTTCGCCGCCGCCGCCAAGGGCTACAAGCTGATCCTGACCATGCCGGAGACGATGTCGGTCGAACGCCGCAAGATGCTGGCGCTGCTCGGCGCCGAGCTGGTGCTGACCGAGGGGCCGAAAGGCATGAAGGGCGCCATCGCCAAGGCCGACGAACTGGCCGCGACGATCCCCAACGCCATCATTCCACAGCAGTTCGAAAACCCGGCCAATCCGGAAATCCACCGCAAGACGACAGCGGAGGAAATCTGGAACGATACCCAAGGCGAGATCGACATCTTCGTCGCCGGCATCGGCACCGGCGGGACGATCACCGGCGTCGGCCAGGTCTTGAAGAAGCGTAAGCCCGTGCTGCATGTCGTCGCCGTCGAGCCGGATGCCTCGCCGGTGCTGTCGGGCGGCCAGCCCGGCCCGCACAAGATCCAGGGCATCGGCGCCGGCTTCGCGCCCAAGATCCTCGATACCACGGTCTATGACGAGATCGTCAAGGTCTCCAACGAGGATTCGGTCGCCAATGCGCGCCTGATTGCCCGCCTCGAGGGCGTGCCGGTCGGCATCTCGTCGGGCGCGGCCCTGCAGGCGGCAATCGTCGTCGGCTCGCGGCCCGAAAACAAGGGCAAGACGCTGGTGGTGGTCATCCCCGACTTCGCCGAGCGGTATTTGTCGACGATCCTGTTCGAGGGCCTGGGGGCTTAACCCTCGCATTCTTCCCGCGAGCGCCTGGCCCGCTGAAAAACTCCTCGTGGCCGCCTGCGCGCAGCTTGAGCCGACCCCTGCTTCCGGTTCATATCACCCCCGGCCCGCGCACGACTGGCCGGGGAGGATTCCATGTACAAGCTTTATACACGTCCCGGCAGCGGCGGCTTCGTCGTCGAGGCGGCGCTGGCGCTGATCGATGTGCATTTCGAACAGATCGACGTGCCGAAGACCGAGGCGCCCGATCCGGCCTTCCTCGCCATCAGCCCGTTGAACCAGGTGCCGGTGCTGATCTTGCCGGACGGACGCTCGATCACCGAATCGGCGGCGATCTGCATCCTGCTCGCCGAGCGCCACCCGCGGGCCGGTCTGGCGCCGGCGGCCGATGAACCGGCGCGCGCCGAGTTCCTGCGCTGGATGGCGTTCATGTCATCGGCCCTCTATCCGGCGATCCTGCGGTTCTACTATGCCCATCGCTACACGGCGGATGCCGAAGGTACGAAGGCGGTGAAACAGGCGGCGGTCGCCGAGATGGATCGCGGTTTTGCCGTCGTCGATGCCGCCTTGCGCGGCCGTGACTGGCTCGCCGGCGACAAGATGTCGGTGGCCGACATCTATCTCGTCATGCTGGTGGCCTGGCATCCCGACATCGACATGGCGCGGGCGGCCTGGCCCGGTATCGAGCGCCTCTGGGCGCGATTGCGGGAGCATCCGCTTATGAAGACGCTCAACACATCGCACGAGATGTGGCCGGCCTGAACGGACGGACCGACAAGTCACCCGCGCTCCGGGATCTCACTGCACGAGCGCGGTGCGTTTTTCCTGCAGGAAGCGGCGCACAGCCGGATCGCGCTCGAGGCCGATCGCCCGATCATAGGCTTCGACCGCCTGCGGTCCCTGGCCGAGCCTGGCCAGCAGGCCGGCACGCGCGGCCCAGTAGGGTTGGTAGTCATTGAGCCGCTTGTCGTCGCCCAGCACGTAAAGAGCCGCCAACCCCGCCACCGCGCCCTCGGTCTCGGCGATCGCCACTGCGCGATTGATCGCCACGACCGGCGACCCGACGATGGAAAACAGCGCTTCGTAGAGCCCGCGGATCGCCTCCCAGTCGGTGCGGCCACTCAGCCGTCGCGCGGCATGCGCCGACTGTACCGCCGCCTCGAGCTGATAGCGGCCGATCGTGCCCATGGTGGCGGCGCGGCCGAGCAGGGCTTCCGCCTCGTCGACCAGGGCATGATCCCACAATGCATGATCCTGCTCGGCGAGCGGCACATACTCTCCGGCCGGGTCGCGCCGCGCCGCGCGGCGCGCCTCGGCGAACAGCATCAGAGCCAGCAGGCCCAGCGCTTCCGGCTCGTCCGGCAGCAGCGAGGCCATCAGCCGGCCGAGCCAGATCCCTTCGGTGGCGAGGTTTCGGCGCCGCGTCTCGGTACCGGCCGGGTCGGACCAGCCCTCGGCGAAAGCGGCGTAGATTGCCTCCAGCACCGCGTCCAGCCTTTCGCCGAGTTCGGCTCGCTCCGGTACGCGGAACGGGATGCCGGTCTCGCGGATGCGGCTCTTGGCGCGCACCAGGCGCTGGCCCATCGTTGACGGCGAGAGCAGGAAAGCGGAAGCGATCGTCGCGGCATCGAAGCCGAGGATGGTCTGCAGGATCAGCGGCGCCCGCACGCCGGCTTCGATCGCCGGATGGGCGCAGGCGAACATCAGCCGCAATCGTTCGTCGGGCAGGTCCTCATCGGTCATGCGCGCCTCCGCCTCCTCTGCAATCAGCTTGAGATGGTCACGGCCGGCTTCGCTGGTCAGCCGCCGCCGCACCGCATCGACACGCCGCCGCCTGGCTACGGCGAGCAACCAGGCTTCCGGCTTTTCCGGCACGCCGGTGCGCGGCCAGCGTTCGAGCGCCGCCGCGAAGGCGTCGGCCAGCGCATCCTCCGCGGCGGCGACGTCGCGCGTGCGCGCGGCGAGCCAGGCGACCAGCTTGCCATAGCTTTCCCGGGCGGCGGCCTCGGCGGCCGCCCGGGCGATATCCGGGCGACTGTCCATCACGCCGTCATTTCTTGGGCATATAGTCGGCCATTTCCCAGATCGGCCGCAACTCGACCGTGCCGGTGCTGGCCGCCGGACAGCGCGCCGCCCAGTCGATGGCGGTATCGATATCGGCCGCCTCGATCATGTAGAAGCCGGCAAGCTGCTCCTTGGTGTCGGCATAGGGACCGTCAATAACGTTGGTTTTGCCATCGGCGATCCGCACCGAGGTCGTCGCCTGGGTCGGGCGCAGCCTTTCGCCGGCCAGCCACGCACCGGACTTCTTCAACGCTTCGGTATAGGCGGCGTAGGCCGCGCTCATCTGCTGGGCTTTCTCGACCGGCGTGTTCGCCAGCGCGGCTTCATCGTTGTTGATCAAAAGCATGTATCGCATGGGTCTTCTCCCGTGGTTTGGAAGGCCGCTTCGTTGCGGGCCGAACGTATGTCGCGCGTCGGCGACCGATTTCGACAGGTTGCGGAAAAAACTTTCGGCTCCGACCGCGCCTTGCGCAAGCGGGTATGTGTTTGGCGACCTCTCAACCATTCGTCTAACGCGTGGAATTGCGGGTTGGCATTTCCCTTTCGCTGTCTAAACTCGCCTCTCTTCGCATCAGGGAGGTGATGCGGCCACTATTTCAGGGAGGAAACCAGATGTTGAATTTCAGAACGAAATTCGTTGCTGCCGGCGCGATGGCGCTTTCACTTGTCCTTGGTGCGGCGTCGGCCAAGGCGCAGGAATTCATCAATGTGCTGACCGGCGGCACTTCGGGCGTTTACTATCCGCTCGGCGTAGCGCTGTCGGAAATCTACGGCAAGGGCATCGAGGGTGCCCGCACGCAGGTGCAGGCGACCAAGGCGTCGGTCGAGAACCTCAACCTCCTGCAGCAAGGCAAGGGCGAGATCGCGTTCGCGCTCGGCGATTCCGTCAAGATGGCCGCCGAAGGCAACGCCGAGGCCGGCTTCCCCGGCAAGCTTGATAAGCTGCGCGGCATCGCCGCCATCTATCCCAACTATATCCAGATCGTCGCCAGCCAGGAGTCCGGTATCAAGACGCTCGCCGACCTCAAGGGCAAGAGCCTGTCGGTCGGTGCGCCGGCCTCCGGCACCGAACTCAACGCGCGCGCCATCTTCGCCGCCGCCGGGCTGAAATATGAGGACCTCGGCCGCGTCGAATACCTGCCCTTCGCCGAATCGGTGGAGCTGATCAAGAACCGCCAGCTCGATGCCACGCTGCAATCGGCCGGGCTGGGTGTCGCCTCGATCCGCGACCTCGCCACCTCCGTGCCGATCAATGTCGTTGCCGTGCCCCCCGAAGACGTCGCCAGGATCGGCTCGCCCTATCTGTCGGTGGTCATCCCCAAGGGCACCTATGAAGGCCAGGGCGAGGATGTCGCCACGGCCGCCGTCGGCAATTTCCTCATCACCCGTGCCGATGTCTCGGATGAGACCGCCTACCAGATGACCAAGCAGCTGTTCGAGCATCTCGACCAGCTTGCCGCCGCGCACGCCGCCGCCAAGGCGATCGATCCGGCCAAGGCGCTCGACGGCATGCCGGTGCCGCTACATCCGGGAGCCGAGCGCTATTACAAGGAAAAGGGGCTGTTGAAGTAAGGTATCGCGGCAATCCGACATGTCTTCGCGAGGCACTGCAATTCGCCTGCTAGGGAGCGCATCCAATGAGCGAAACACCGTCTGGAGCGATAGCCGACGGCAAATCGTCCCTCGCCCATCTCCCCCCGGGCGAAGAGCAGGTCGAAGGGTTGCCGCCGGGCTTCGGCGACGGCATCGCCGGCAAGGCGGCCTTCGCCATCGCGGTCGCCTTTTCCGCCTTCCAGATCTACATCGCCGCCTATGGCAGCCTTCCGAGCCAGGTGGTGCGGGCCATGCATGTCGGCTTCCTGCTGCTGCTCGGCTTCGCCCTGATCGCCAATTTGCGCGCCACCAGCCTGCCGGCAAAAGCCTTCTTCTGGGCACTCGGCCTGCTCGGCTTCGGCACCGGCCTCTATAACTGGGTGTTCTATACCGACCTCATCCGGCGCTCCGGCTTTCTGACCACGCCGGACCTGATCGTCGGCGCGGGGCTGGTGGTGCTGGTGTTCGAGGCGGCCAGGCGGCTGATGGGGCTGCCGCTGGCGGTCATCGCCTTCATCTTTCTCGCCTATTGCTTCGTCGGCAATCATCTGCCGCCGCCCTTCATTCATCGCGGCTATGATTTCGCCCAGCTCGTCGACACCTTCGCCTACGGCACCGAAGGCATTTACGGCACGCCGATCTACGTTTCGGCCGCCTATATCTTTATCTTCGTCGTCTTCGCCGCCTTCCTCGAGCGCGCCGGCATGATCGCGCTGTTCAACGATTTCGCTCTCGGGCTGGTCGGCACCTGGCGCGGCGGCCCGGCGCAGGTCTGCGTGCTGTCTTCGGCGCTGATGGGCACCATTTCCGGCTCCGGCGTCGCCAATGTGGTGGCGAGCGGCCAGTTCACCATCCCGCTGATGAAGCGCTTCGGCTTCCGCTCGGCCTTTGCCGGCGCCGTCGAAGCGACGTCCTCGATGGGTGGCCAGATCATGCCGCCGGTGATGGGCGCGGTCGCCTTCATCATGGCCGAGACGCTGAACATCCCCTATGCCGACGTGGTCAAGGCGGCGATCATCCCGGCGCTGCTCTATTTCGGCGCCTGCTTCTGGCAGGTGCATCTGGAGGCCGGCAAGGCAGGCCTGCGCGGCATGGCCAAGGCGGACCTGCCAAACCCGTGGGACGCGGTGCGACAACACTGGCCGCTGGTGCTGCCGCTCGCGGCACTGATCTACCTGTTGTTCGCCGGCTACACGCCGGTCTTCGCCGGCACGATGGGCCTCGCGCTGACCATCGTGCTGATCCTCGGTACGCCGCTGGCGGCGCTGATCGGGCCGCTCGCCTTCCGCGTCGTCTTCTGGCTGGCGCTCGGGCTTGCCGCCGCCTCCTTCATGAAATTCGGCGTCAACATCCTTAGCCTTGTCATCGCGGCCCTCGTCATTGCCTGCCTTGCCTTCAAGGGCGGCCGCGAGACGCTGCAAATCTGCATCGACTCTCTTGCTGAAGGCGCAAAGAACGCGCTGCCGGTGGGCATCGCCTGCGCGATCGTCGGCATCGTCATCGGTACGCTGACGCTGACCGGCGTGGCCTCCACCTTTATCGGCTGGATCATCTCGATCGGCGAGAACAATCTGTTTCTGTCCCTGGTGTTGACCATGTTGACCTGCCTGGTGCTGGGCATGGGCATCCCGACCATCCCCAACTACATCATCACCTCGTCGCTGGCCGGGCCGGCGCTGCTGTCGCTCGGCGTGCCGCTGGTCGTCAGCCACATGTTCGTCTTCTATTTCGGCATCATGGCCGACCTGACGCCACCGGTGGCGCTGGCCGCCTTCGCCGCAGCGCCGATGGCCAGGGAGAGCGGCCTCAAGATCGGCATCCAGGCGACCAAGCTTGCCATTGCCGGCTTCGTCGTGCCGTTCATGGCGGTCTATACGCCGGCTTTGATGCTGCAGGACGCCGGGCCGATCGCCGCGCAGTTCGGCTATCCCGTCGAGGTCGCCTACATCGTTCTCAAGGCGTGTATGGGCATCGTGCTGTGGGGCGCCGCCGCCGTTGGCTTCCTTGCCACGCGCATGGCCTGGTGGGAACGGCTCGTCGCCTTCGCCGCCGGCGTGCTGCTGGTGGCGGCGGTGCCGCTGACCGACGAGACCGGCTGGGCGCTGTCGCTGGCCTGGATCGGCTGGCATGTCTGGCGTGCCCGGCAGGCGCCGGCCAGGGCATGATCCCGAACCGAAGGTCAGCGAACGCAAAAAACGGGATCCGGTTTTCGCAGGAGATCCTGCTCAAACGAGGAACCGCATGAGCCTGTGCATCCTCGCCGCCGGCAAGACGGTGACGCTTGGCGTTGCCGCCTTCACGCTGGCCTGGACGCATTCGGTGGAACGGACGCGCTGGGAGGAGGACTGGAGGGTGACACCGTCCGGCCTGCAGGTGATAGAAGCCCGCATCAAGGGCTCGGGGGCCGGCATGGAGCCGCCTGAAGGTGCGATATTGAAAAACGGCTGGTGGCTCTATGCGCCCAAGATGGGCGCGCAGCGTCGAATCCTGCTCGCCGCCTCCGGCGCGACCGGTGATGGCTGGACGCTGTGCACGGTTCAGGGCTGCCTGGAACTTGGCAAGACGGCGGGCGACACGATCTCGCTCGAGCCCTGTGAACCCACCGGCTTCAGCCAGCCGCGATAGCGCACGATCAGGCCGGTGAGCGGGTGTGAAATCTCGACATGGAAGCGGAATTTTCCGTCCTCGACGGTCTCGAAGGAGGTCGAGCGCGGGCAGAGCCACATCGGCAATGGCAGGCCGAGAATGCTCCAGCGCCGCAGTGCATCAGCGGGGCGAGCGGCGACAGCGAGCGGACCATGCCGATGCGCGCCAGCCAGGCAAGGCCGATCAGGGCGCGGTTCAGGGTTTGGGGGAACAGGCTAGAGCGCGCTTGCGTGCGGGACCCGCCGTCTGTCGGTGAAAGTCGGGCGATAGGCGGTGGCGCGGGTCTCGATGCCCGGCCTGCAGATGCGGCTGTTGTGGCGGCTTTCGAAAGTCATGGTCAGTGCGCACCCAGCGACGTGCCGCGACGGGCGCAGGCCGGACCGGGGCCGCGCATGTAATAGCGCTCGGGCCGATAGGTCGGCGCGACGAATTCGCGGATGGCGGCGACATAGCCGATGAGGTGCGTGAGGAAGTTCATTTTACCTGGTCCCTGGCCCGATTTTCGGATGTCCCTTCCGAATTGCGGGAACGATAGCATCGAGGCGTGAATACTCAGTGAACGTGATGTTAATTTCTGGTCGAAAACCCGTCGCTTCGTGGCCGGAATGCGGCTGATTCGGGGTGTTTCGGTGCCTTTTGTCGCCATTTCGTCCGGTGTGACTTTTGCATCACATATGTTTCGTTTGAATGTCGCCTTGGCGCGCTTGTGTTTCAGCTTTCGTGCCGCCCTTGGAATTTCCTTGCCGGATGGCCGGTAGGCCCGGAACCGCCCCGCGCAGCGGACGTTGGGATCATAGGACCGGCATTGCCGGCTCAGAGGCGTTGCCACTGGCAAGCCGCAACTCTCGACACAAGCAAGAGCAATGGAAAGGCTGAAATCATGGGTTTCTTTTCGAAGGACATCAAAACGCTGGACGATCTCTTCGTGCACACGCTGCGCGACATCTATTATGCCGAGAAGCAGATCGAGAAGGCGCTGCCGAAGATGGTCGGCAAGGCAACCGATCCGCAGTTGAAGGCCGGCTTCGAAAAACACCTCGAACAAACCAAGGGCCATATCGAACGCGTCGAAGAGGTGTTCGAGCTGCATGGCGTAAAGGCCAAGCAGGTGAACTGCCCGGCCATCGACGGCATTCTCGAGGAGGCCGACGACGTCAGTGGCGATGTCGACGACAAGGATGTTCTCGACGCCGCGCTGATCGCCTCCGCCCAGGCCGTCGAGCACTATGAGATGACCCGCTACGGCACCCTGATCGCCTGGGCCAAGCAGCTCGGCCGCAGCGACTGCGCCAATGTGCTGGCCAAGAACCTTAGGGAAGAGCAGGCGACGGATCGCAAGCTGACCGAAATCGCGGAAAGCAAGATCAACCTGCAAGCCGCCGAATAGGGGCTGACAGCCGGGGCCGGCGGCAACCGCGCCGGCTCCAGCCGGTTGGAACCCATCGGGGTGGTCGTCCGTTGCAGCTGATCTTTGTCAAGGGAAATCATCATGGCGCCGCGCCCGGCCTGGAAAGGCTATCTGAAGCTCTCGCTGGTCACCTGCGCCATCGAACTGACCAATGTCGTCACCCATGCCGATAAGGTCTCGTTCCACATCCTGAACCGCAAGACCGGCAACACGGTGAAGCGTATCTATGTCGACGCCGAGACCGGCAAGCCGATCGAGGAGGGCGACGAGATCAAGGGGTACGAGATCGACAAGGGCGATTTCGTCCATATAGAGGAGGACGAGATCGAGGCGGTGCAGATCGAAACCTCGCACACGATGAGCCTCGACGGCTTCGTCGACAAATCCTCGATCCGGCAGATCTATCTCGACACGCCCTACTATGTCGCGCCGGCCGACAAGGTTTCGCAAGATGCCTTCGCCGTCATCCGCGACGCCATGGCGGGCAAGAAGATGGCCGGGCTGGCGCGCATCGTCCTCTACCGCCGTGAGCGTCCGGTGGTCATCGAGCCGCTCGGCAAGGGCATGGTGCTGACCACGCTGCGCTACGACAATACGGTGCGCCAGCCAGAGGCCGTCTTCGGCGACATCGAGGCGGTGAAGCCCGATCAGGAGATGACCGACCTTGCCGAGCTCATCATCGACAAGAAGAAGACGAAGTTCGATCCCTCGAAATTCGAGGACAAATATGAGGAAGCCCTGCTCGAACTGATCCGCGCCAAGAAGGCGGGGCACAAGGCGCCGAAAGCCAAGGCGGCGCCCAAACCCTCCAATGTCGTCAACCTGTTCGACGCGCTGAAGAAGAGCCTGTCGTCGGATTCAGGATCAACGAAGCCATCCTCGGCGAAAGCCAAGCCGGCGGCCAAACGCGTCAAGGCGAAAAGCGTCGCGCCGAAGCGTAAATCGGCCTGAGGATACGAGATGGCCAGCAGCCTCGAACAGTACCATTCGAAGCGGGACTTCAAGAAGACGGCCGAGCCGGCCGGCAAGGTTGCGCGCGGGAAGAAGCACGGCGGCATCTTCGTCATCCAGAAGCATGCCGCTACAAGGCTGCATTACGATTTTCGCCTTGAGCATGACGGCGTGCTGTGGAGCTGGGCGGTGACGCGCGGACCGAGCCTCGACCCGCACGAAAAGCGGCTTGCCGTGCATGTCGAGGACCATCCCATCGACTATGCCGGCTTCGAAGGCACCATCCCCAAGGGCGAGTATGGCGGCGGCTCGGTCCTCGTCTGGGACGAGGGCACCTGGATGCCCGAGGGCGATCCGGCCAAGATGATGGCGAAGGGCCACATCAACTTCGAGCTCGAGGGCCACAAGCTGCGTGGCAAATGGCATCTGGTGCGGCTGCGGCCGCGCCCGGGCGAAAAACGGGACAACTGGCTGCTGATCAAGTCCGACGATGCTGCCGCACGCCCCGGCGAGGACATTCTGAAGAACGAGCCGAAATCGGTGAAGTCAGGCCTGACGATCGAGGAGGTCGGTGAGGGCAAGGCGGCCAAGGGCGAGAAGCCGAAGGTCTGGCATTCGAACAAGCCGGCCGCCAGCAAGGCCAAAACCGGCAAGAAGCTCGATTTCATTGAGCCGCAGCTCGCCACGCTGGAGCGCGACGCACCCTCGGGCCAGGACTGGCTGCATGAGGTGAAGTTCGACGGCTACCGCATGCAGGCGCAGATCGCCGGCACCGACGTTCGGCTCCTGACCCGCACCGGGCTGGACTGGACCGAAAAATTCGGCGGCGAGATCACGGCCGAACTCGCCGGGCTGAAATGCAGCGATGCCATCATCGACGGCGAGATCGTTGTGCTGGCCGACAGCGGCGTGTCGTCCTTCGCGCTGCTGCAGCAGGATCTGTCGGCGAAGCGGACAAACCGCTTCCTCTACTATATTTTCGACCTGATGCGGCTCGACGGCAAGGATTTGCGCCGTGAACCCCTGGTCGAGCGCAAGCACACCTTGCAGGACCTGCTCGGCGAGCAGGCCGACAATGCGGCGGTGCGCTTCTCCGACCATTTTACCGAACCCGGCAAGATCATGCTGGAACATGCCTGTCGCATGGGGCTGGAAGGCGTCGTCTCGAAACGCGCCGACGCGCCCTACCGCAGCGGGCGCGGTCCGACATGGGTCAAATCGAAATGCACGGCACGGCAGGAATTCGTCATCGGCGGCTATCTGCCGTCGGACAAGACCGGACGCGGCCTGCGCTCGCTGCTGGTCGGCTATTTCGAAGACGGCAGCTTGCACTATGCCGGCCGTGTCGGCACCGGCTTCTCCACCAAGGGCGCCAACGACCTGAAGAAGAAGCTCGATGCGCTGAAGACAGACGCCTCGCCCTTCGATGCGGCCGTGCCGAAGGGCAAGGGCCTGGTCTGGGTCAAGCCGGAGCTGGTCGGCGAAGTGGAATTTCGCAGCTGGACGTCGGACCGTATAATACGCCATGCTTCGTTCCAGGGGCTGCGCGAGGACAAGCCGGCGGAGGAAGTCGTGCAGGAAAAGCCGAAGCCAGCGACAGATAAGGCGGCGACAGGCAAGGGCCCGGCCAAGGCCAAGCCGGCGGCAAACGCCAATACGGCAGGAACGGCGGCGAAAACCACTGTGAAGCTGTCCCACCCGGACAAGCTTCTGTGGCCCGACGAAAAGATCTCGAAGCGGGCCCTGCTCGATCATTACGCGCTGGTATGGCCGCGCATGAAGCAGTTCGTTGTCGAGCGGCCGCTCAGCCTGGTCAGGGCGCCGGATGGCGTCGGCGGCCAGCGCTTCTTCCAGAAGCATGCCTCGGCCGGCATGCATGCGAAGATCGAGAAGACCAGGGATCCCACGGATGGCGAGGAAATCCTGTTCATCCGCGATTTCGACGGCATCGCGGCGCTGGTCCAGCTCGGCGTGGTCGAGATCCACATCTGGGGCTGCACGATCGACAAGCTTGAACAGCCGGACCAGATCGTCTTCGACCTCGACCCCGACGAAGGCGTCGATGTGAAAGCGGTGCGCGAGGCGGCGCTCGACATCAGGGCCAAGCTCGATGAGCTGTCGCTGCCCAATTTCGTCAAGACATCGGGCGGCAAGGGCTTTCATGTCGTCGTGCCGCTGAAACCGTCGGCGGATTGGGCCGAGGTCAAAGGCTTCGCCCATGATTTCGCCAGGGCGCTTGAGCAAGGCGCGCCGGACCGCTACACGGCGACGCTGTCGAAGAAGGCGCGCACGGGAAAGATCTTCGTCGACTATCTGCGCAACGGCAGCGGCGCGACCACCGTCGCACCGTACTCGTCGCGGGCCAAGAAGGGCGCGACGGTGTCGATGCCGGTGACCTGGGCCGAGATCGAGGCCGGCTTGCCGCCAAACGCCTTTCCGATCGGCGACAAGACGACGCTGAAACGGCTTTCGGAAGCCGATCCGTGGGCGGATTTCTTCAAGAAGGGCAAGGTGTTGAAGCGGGGCTAACTCGACTTTCGACGCCGTGGGGCACCACCCCCCTCTGGCCTGCCGGAGGGGGGTGCTGTCCCGCCGAGGTCTCCGCAATCCATCACGCCAGAAACACCCTCTCGAACGCCTGCTTGCCGGGCGGCGAGAAAATCACCGCCCGGCTGTCCTTCTCGCGGCGCGCCCATTTCTCAGCAAGGATCTTGTCGAGGATGGCGGCGCCCAGCGTCCCGGCGAGGTGCGAGCGCCGCACGCTCCAGTCGAGGCAGGCGCGGCACACCGGCCGCCGCGGCTTGGTGTAGACATCGATGCCTATCGCCGCGAAGTGCGATGCGGCGGAGGGCCCGAGCCTGATCTCCTTGTCGTCGCGGACCAGGATGTTTTTCTCGACAAGGCGATCCAGCATCGCAACGGCCTGCTCGCCGGCAAGGTGATCGTAGCAGACGCGCGCGATGCGCATCGCGCCGTCGCGAGGACCCGGCCGCACCCGCTTGGGGCCAACAGCTTCGGCCACGCCGGTGATGGCTTCGATCATGCCGGCCACTTGCGGGCCGGCCAGCCCGTAATAACGATGCCGGCCTTGGCTGGCCAAAGTCAGCAACCCGCCCTCCATCAGTTTGGACAGATGCGAGGAGGCGGTCGGCAGCGACACGCCGGCCTCCAGCGCCAGTTCGCTCGCGGTCAATGCCGTGCCGCCCATCAGGGCGTTCAGCATGTTGGCGCGGGCCGGATCGCCGACCAGGCTGGCGATGCGGGCAATATCGGGTCCTTCACGCATGGTTTGATCCTCATCGAAGCATTCTTGTCAGGTAAACATTATTCTCCGACCAGATCAAGGAGACGACGATGGCCGCACGAATCGCTTTCATCCCCGCACCGTTGCCCCGCCGCCAATCGTTCCCGTTCATCAGCTGGGTCCGCTCGCGGCTGCCGGCCCGCTGGTATGACCGCCATTTGCGGCGCCGCGATCTCCGCGAGATCGACGACCATCTGCTGCGCGACCTTGGCCTGACACGGGAAGATGTGCGCCGCGAATGCGCGAAGTCCTTCTGGCAGGCTTGAGGTCAGGACATTTGCCTAGCAGATCGGACGATACAACGGTTCGACGCCGCTCGAATTATCCACGCGAAAACACTCTTCAAGGAGAGACCGAGATGACCATCACGTGCTTTATCCGCTATGAGATCGACCCGTTCGGCAAGGCCGCCTTCGAGGAGTATGCCCGCAACTGGGGCCAGGCCATTCCGCGCTGCGGCGCCGATCTGATCGGTTATTTCGCGCCGCATGAGGGCTCGGCCACGACGGCCTATGCCGCCTACAACATCGAGAATCTGGCCGCCTACGAAGCCTATCGCGCCCGGCTTGCCGCCGACCCCGCCGGCAAGGCAAACTACGAGTTCGCCCGCCGTGAACGCTTCATCCTTAGGGAGGACCGCATGTTCCTGAAACTGGCTTCCGGCCCGCACGCGCCACTGGTGAAGCTATGATCGCCGTCATCTTCGAGGTGCAGCCCGCACAGGGCCGGCGCGAGGCTTATCTGAGCATCGCCGCCGATCTGCGGCCGCTGCTCGACGGCATCGATGGGTTCATCTCCATCGAGCGCTTCCAGAGCCTGGCCGACCCGAACCGGATCCTGTCGCTGTCGTTCTGGCGTGACGAGGAGGCGGTCAAGGCCTGGCGCAATACCGAAGAACACCGACAGGCACAAAAGACAGGGCGCGGCGGCATCTTTGCCGGCTATAGATTGCGGATCGCGCATATGGTGCGGGATTATGGGCTGACGGAAAGAGACGAGGCGCTGGCGGACAGCCGGGCGGTGAATGGGTGAGAGGTTAGCGCGACGCTTTTCCCTTCCCCCCTTGTGGGGCCCGAAGGGCGGGCGAGGACCGTGACTCGCCCAGGGCGGCGGATCGGCGCGCAGCGCCGAGACGGTCGAGGGGTGTTCCAGCGGAGTGAGACGCTGGCTTTCCCTGGAGCACCCCTCATCCGACCTCGCTGCGCGAGGCCACCTTCCGCCACAAGGGGGAAGGAAGAGGCGTTCTACGCATTCCCGATCAGCACGCCCGCCGCGAACACCAGGGCACCGCCGAGAACCACCTGGAAGGCGGCGCGCAGGAACGGGGTCTGCATGTAGCGGTTCTGGACGAAGGCGATCGCCCACAATTCGAAGAACACCACCACGGCGGCAACGCCGGTCGCCGTCCAGAAATGCGGGATGAGGTAGGGCAGCGCGTGGCCGAGGCCGCCCAGCGTCGTCATGACGCCAACGGTCAGGCCGCGCTTGATCGGCGAGCCCCTGCCCGACAGTTTGCCGTCGTCGGAGGCCACTTCGGTGAACCCCATCGAGATGCCGGCGCCGATCGAGGCGGCGAGACCGACCAGAAGCGTCTGCCACGTGTCATGCGTGGCAAAGGCGGCGGCGAAGATCGGCGCCAGCGTCGATACCGATCCGTCCATCAGCCCGGCCAGGCCCGGCTGCACATAGGTGAGAATGAACTGGCGCTGCTCGGCGGTCGCCTCCTCGACCCTGACTTCGCCCGGGACATGTTTCTGCTCCAGCGCATGCGCCGAGCTTTCATGGCCCTGTTCGGCTGCGGCCAGGTCGTTGAGCAGTTTTCGCGTCGAGGCATCGGTGGTGCGCTTGGCCGCCTCGACATAGAACAGGTAGGCCTGCCGCTCCATCGCCTCGGCCTGGGTACGCACGGCCTCGATGCCGAGCGGCCGCACCAGCCAGTCGGGCTTGCGCTCATAATAGCCTTTCACATGTTCACGGCGGATCAGCGGAATGCGCTCGCCGAAACGCTTGCGATGGAGCTCGATCAGCGAGTTGCGATGGCCGTCCTCCTCCTTGGCCATCGCCTCGAACAGTTTGGCCGATTGCGGGAAAGTCTCGGCCAGTCCATCCGCGTAGGCGCGGTAGATGCGGCCATCATCTTCTTCCGATGAAATGGCCAGCGCCAGGATCTCTTGTTCGGAGAGCGATTCGAAGGAGCGGCGGCCGAAGCCGAAAACACGGGAAAGCATGAGGAAATCACCCTAGTTTAGAATTGTTCTAAACTAGGGTTTACGGCGTCGGTGGTCAATCGCGCGCTTGGCCGCGGTCAACAATAGTTGAAGCCCGGCCTTGGCATCGTCCTTCATTATTGCCGAATGTTCACCTATATGTGGCACCAAGCCATAAAAAGGAACGAGCTGATGACGGCAAAGACGCCTCCGCACGCCTATGACCCGAAACCGGTCCTCGATCTCATCGCCAGCATCGAGGCCGACCTGCAGCGCCTGAAAGGCCTTGTCGAACAGCAGGTCGAGAAATTCGACCCTGCCAATCCGCACAACAAGGCGCCGGACGGCAAGCTGACCGAGGAAGGCGTCGAGTGCTGCTACCGCATGTTCGACGAAGGCAAGTCGCGCTATTCGGTGGCCCAGCAGATGAAGATCTCGTTCGCCGCCGCCACGCATCGGTTCAACAGCTGGCGCAAGCTGGGCGGGACAAAAAGGCAGCGGACGTTGCTGGGGTGAAGTGCGATACGCTGGCGGCCGCAACGCGGGCTATATTTGTATCTTGATCACAATCGCAAATTGTCCCGGTCACATCTTTTCGTTGGCATCGCGCGAGCCTTTCCGTGCACCATGGCCGGATCGCATCACCACAGGACCCGCCATGACCACCCCTCCCGGCATTGCCGACATCCACGCCGCCGCCGCGCGCCTTTCGGGGCTGATCGTCGAGACACCGCTGATCGAATCGCAGGAGCTGAACAGGCGCTTCGGCGGCCGCATCCTGTTCAAGCCGGAGACACTGCAGCGCACCGGCTCGTTCAAGTTCCGCGGCGCCTACAACAAGCTGTCCTCGCTGAGCGAGGCGGAACGCAGCCGTGGCGTCGTCGCTTTCTCCTCGGGCAACCATGCGCAAGGCGTGGCGGCTTCGGCCGCCATGTTCGGCGTCAAAGCGGTCATCGCCATGCCAGCGGATGCACCTGACATGAAGATCGCCAATGTCCGCAAGATGGGCGCCGAGGTGGTGCCCTTCGACCGTTTCAAGGACGACCGCATGACGGTGGTTCGCCCTTACCTCGACAGGGGCATGGCGTTGGTGCCGCCCTTCGACGACCCGGCTATCATCGCCGGCCAGGGCACGATCGGACTGGAGCTGGTGAAGCAGACGCGGACGCTCGGTGTATCGCTCGACGCGGTCGTCATCCCCTGTGGCGGCGGCGGCCTGACCAGCGGCATTTCCGTCGCGGTCAAGGATGCCTCGCCCGGCACCGCGATCTGGGCGGTCGAACCCGAGCATTTCGACGACACTCGCCGCTCGCTGGCGGCGGGCGCCAGGGTTTCGAACGAGCCGGGCCACAGTTCGATCTGCGACGCCATCCTGACCGCCGAGCCGGGCGTCATCACCTTCGAAATCAACCGCCGCAACCTCGCCGGCGCCATCGCGGTTTCCGACAAGGCGACGGCTCAGGCGATGCGCGACGCCATGGCCCATCTCAAGCTGGTGGTCGAGCCCGGCGGCTGCGTTGCGCTCGCGGCGCTGTCATCGGGCGAGATCGAACTGTCCGGCAAATGCGTTGCCGTGATGCTGTCCGGCGGCAATGTCGATTTCGGCACCTATGCGGAAATCATGGGGGCCGCATAAAGGTTGCAATTGATCTGCGGGATCATGCGGTGGCCAATTGGACACGCGGCACTCTAGGGTCAAAGCCAAATCAGTTGGCTGTCGCAAATGGCGCCGGCGCTGCAGGCCGGCGCTCTTGTCCAACTGTCAGAGCCAGCGGCGCACGCGGGCCTTGTAGCCCCGATAGATGTCGCCGAACCGCCTTTCCAGGTAAGCCTCCTCGCGCGCGACGACGCCATAGCGGACCATGAACACAAGCGGCAGTGTTAGGATCAGAACCCACGAGCTTTGTGTCGCGACGCCGATGCCGCCGTACATGAGAAAAAACCCAAGATAGATGGGATTGCGGGTCCAGCGGTAAATGCCTGTCGTCACGAGCACGCGGGCGGGCTGGTTCGTGGGCAAAGGCGTCGCAGCGCTGGAGAAGCGGCGGACCCCCGCGGCAAAAAGCGCCAAACCTATCAGGATCAGCGACCCGCCGATGATCCGGTGGACCAGGTCGATCCCCGGCACCGGGAACGGCAAAGGCAGCACCCGATCCAAGGTGAGACCGACCAGAACAGCGGCAGGAAAGAAAAGGATCGGTCGCCCAGCGACGCCTGCTGTCGCGGCCACTTGTTGCCCATCTGTGTCCATACCCGTGGCTGCTCCTGCAGATCCTGGAGGCTACGTAGGGGAGGTCGCCTTCAAAATGACAACTAAGGTGTCATTCTATACTTGACAATCGGCGTGTCAATCAGGAAACAGGCGAGGTCAGCGGAATGGATGCGCATGGCAGCGGCACGACACAGGACCGAGGCATGCCGAAGGACGGGATCGGACCAATCGTCGACAGCAAGGGCGAGGCAATCGCCGAGCTGATGCTCGAAGTGGCCCAGTGCTTCTTCAGAATACGGGCCCTGGGTCAGAAGACGGGGCTCATCACCAGCTGGGGCGGCGGTGCGTTCGGCTTCATGCGAAGTCTCGCGCTGCTTGGTCCCCTGACCGTGCCGCAGATCGCTCAGATGAGACCCACCAGCCGCCAGCGGATGCAGCGGCTGGCGGATGAGCTTGCGGCCGAGGGGCTCGTCAAATTCGTCCACAATCCGAAGCACCGGCGCTCCAAGCTCGTGCAGCTGACGCCCATAGGCGACGCGCGCTACCGCGAACTCAACACCCAGCTCCTTTCGATCGCAACCACCATGGGCGTCGCGCTCAGCGAACCGGATATTCGCAGGACGACCGAGATCGTGCGGCGGCTGAGCGATGATGTGAGAGGGCGCTCGAAACTTTAGTCCAACGTGCGCCTGAACCGTACCAGCGCCACGCCGGCGAACAGCGCCACGAACGCCGCCAGCCAGCCGATCTCGGTCGCCACCGCCGGCAGCTGGGCGCTCTTCAACATCACCGCGCGGGTGATGCGCAGGAAATGCGTCAGCGGAAAAATCTCGCCGAAGGTCTGCGCCCAGCCCGGCATGCCGCGATAGGGAAACATGAAGCCCGACAGCATGATTGAGGGCAGGAAGAAGAAGAAGGTGAGCTGAAGCGCCTGCATCTGCGTGCGCGCGATCGTCGAGATCGTGTAGCCGAGCAGCACCAGGGACAGCACGAACACCAGCACCGCCGACAAAAGCAGCGTCATCGAGCCGGTGAAGGGGATGGCGAACAGAAGCTTCGACGCCGCCAGCACCACCACCACCTGCACCGCGCCGACCGCCAGATAGGGCAGCACCTTGCCCATCATGATCTCCAGCGGGCTCGATGGCATCGCCAGGAGATTCTCCATCGTGCCACGCTCGGTTTCGCGCGTCAGCGCGATCGAGGTCATCATCACCATGGTCATCTGCAGGATGACGCCGAGCAGGCCGGGCACGATGTTGTATTGCGAGATGCCTTCGGGATTGTAGCGCCGGTGCACGACGACATCGAGTTGGCCCCTGGCGGCCTCGGCGGCGGCTTCCTGCATGCCCTGCGCTCTCAGCAGCGCCTGGCCGGCGATGGTGCCGAGCGTCGATATCGCGCCGCTGGCGACCGCCGGATCGGTGGCGTCGGCCTCGATCAGGATCTGCGGCTTGTCACCGCGCTCGACGCGCCGGGCGAAATCGGCGGGGATGGTGACGACGAAGGCGACGTCGCCGCGCGCCATCAGGAACTCGGCCTCGTCAGCGCTTTGCGCGACATTGTCGAAGCGGTAGTAGCCGGTGGTCTGCAACGCCGAGACCATGGCGCGGGTGTAGGGATCGCTGCTGGTCGCCACCAGCGCCGCCGGCAGGCTTTTCGGGTCGTTGTTGATGGCGTAGCCGAACAGGACGAGCTGTATCAGCGGCACGCCCAGCATCATGGCGAAGGTGATGCGGTCGCGCCGCATCTGGATGAACTCCTTGATCAGCAGGGCGCCGAGCCTGGCGAAGGAAAAGACGTTGTTCATGCCATATTGTCCTTCGATCCCGACATGAACTGAATGAAGACGTCCTCCAGGCTGGTTTCGCCGGGTTTCATGGTCACCCCTTTGTGCTCTCTCTCAACATCGGCAAGGGCAGCCTCAAGCTTCTTGCGGTCGGAACCGACGACATGCAGCGTCGCGCCGAACGGTGCCACCTGGTCGACGCCGGGACGGCCTTGCAGCGTTTGCGCCACCTCGTCGAGCCGCGGACCCTGCAGCACGAAAGTGGTCAGGCCCGCATTCTTCACCACCTCGGCGACGGTACCGGTGGCTAGCATCTTGCCGTAGGAGATGTAGCTGATGCGGTGGCAGCGCTCGGCCTCGTCCATGTAATGAGTGGAAACCAGCACGGTGAGCCCGCCGCTGGCCAGGCGATGGATCTCGTCCCAGAACTCGCGCCGCGCCTTCGGGTCGACGCCGGCCGTCGGCTCGTCGAGCAGAAGCAGTTTCGGCTTGTGCATGATACAGGCGGCCAGCGCCAGACGCTGCTTCCAGCCGCCGGACAAGGTGCCGGCCAGCTGGTTGCGGCGCGTCGCCAGGCCGAGATCCTCCAGCGTGCGCGAGACATATTCCTCGACCGGCTTCAGCCGGTAGAGCCGCGCCACGAATTCCAGGTTCTCGCCGATCGTCAGATCCTCGTAGAACGAGAATTTCTGCGTCATGTAACCGACTTCACGCTTGATCCTGAGCGCATCGGTGCGGATGTTGAAGCCCAGCACCGTGCCTTCGCCCTCGTCCGGCGTCAGCAGGCCGCACATGATGCGGATGGTGGTGGTCTTGCCCGAGCCGTTGGGGCCGAGGAAGCCGACGATCTCGCCCTCGGCGACCGACATCGTCACATGATCGACGACGGTCTTGTCGCCGAAGCGCTTGACCAGGCCGTGAACGTTGATGGCGTTCATTTTCCCATATCCGCGAGATCGACATCGACGATCTGGCCGGGCTGAAGCGGCCCCGCATCGCCCTCCGGCCGCGCCTCGACGAGGTAGACCAGCTTCTGCCGGTTCTCGAGCGAATAGATCACCGGCGGGGTGAATTCGGGATCGGGCGAAACGTAACTGACGCGCGCCTTCACGTCCGGGCCGCAGCCGTCGCAACGGACGCTGAGCAGGCTGCCGACCTTGACCGAGGAGAACGCGCTTTCCGGAATATAGACGCTGAGCTTCACCGCGCCGTCGGGAAGCACCGAGATGACAGGCGCGGTCGGGCCCGCCGTGTCGCCGGGATTGCGGATGACGTCGTTAACGCGGCCGGGCGAAGGGGCTGCGAGCGTGCGCTTGGACAGGCGCCATCGCGCCTGTTCCAGTTCCGCCTGCGCCTGCTTGACCTGGTTATCGGCGGCCTTGATCGTCTCGGGCCGCGCCGGCAGGCCGCCGACGGCGAGATTGGCCTCGGCCTGGCCAACCTGGGCATTGGCGGTTTCCAGCGTCGCCGAGGCGGTGTCATAGTCCGCTTGGGTGCCGGTACCGCGCTTGAACAGATCGGAGGCGCGGTCGTTTTTTCGCTTGGCGTCGGCGGCCTGTGCCTTGGCCATGTCGACCTCGGCCTTCAGCACGGCGATCTCTTCCGGCCGTTTGCCGACCTGGAGGTCGGCAAACTGCGCCTGCGCCTGTGCAAGGGCCGCCTGCGCTTGCGCCACCGCGATCTTGGCGTCGGCATTTTCGAGTGTCACCACGGTGGCTCCCGGCGTGACGCGATCGCCGCGCTTCACGGTCACCGTCTCGACCTGCGCCACTTCGATCGGCGCCAGGAGCACATAATCGCCCTCGACATAGCCGACGGCGAGCGGTGCCGCCGGGGCGCAGGCAGCGAACAGTTGGGCAGCGAGCGGCAGCGAACACAAAATGCTCATTGTCTTGATCCCTTCATCCCTGCCTCTTTCGGGCGGCCAGTATGGCGCCGAGGTTGTCCGTGGTGACCGCCACCACCTTGGCGGCCTCGGCGGCACCGATTTCGTGCCAGCCCATGCGGCGCATCACCGCCTCGCGGCCGATGCGGAAATAGATGACCTGGCCGATCAACGTGAACACGGTGAGCCGGGTCCGTTCGCTCTCGGCCGGCTCGCCGGTGGCCTGCTCCCAGAGCAGACACAAACGACGATGCGCCGGATCGAAGACGCCTTCATAGATGCGGTCGAGCGCCGCCGTCGGATACGACAGCTCGCGCAGCACGAACTGCACGATCTCTCCGGCCTGCGGACTGGCAACGACAAAGCCGACCATCCGTTCCAGGGCCGCGAAGAGCTGCGCGCGCGCCGTCTCCGGATCGCCAGCCGTCGCGGCCTGTTCATTGAGCGCCTGACCGGCGACGGCCTGAATGGTCTCGACGATAAAGTCGGCGGCAGCTGCGCGAAGACCTTCCTTGCCGCCGAAATGATAGGCGATCGAGCCGATATTGGCTCCCGCCTCGGCCGCGATCTCGCGCGTCGAGGTGCCGTCGAAGCCTTGCCGCCCGAACAGTTTCAGCGCCGCCCGGACGAGCGCGGAGCGCGTCAGCTCTGCCGGGGATGTCTCGCGGCGGGGCGTCTTGGCATCTGGCGATTTGATCATGTCGAAGATTTTAATCAATCGATTGATTAAAGTCAACTTCCGCGCGCTCCGTCTTGCCATCGCGCGCGGCAAACGCTTTAGTGCGCGGCCATGGGCAAGGAAGTCGAGCGTAAGTTCCTGGTCTCCAGCACAGCATGGCGGGATCTGGTGGAAGCGGATATCCGCATTCTCCAGTTCTATCTCGCCATGGCACCCGGACGAACCGTCCGCATCCGCATCAGTGACGGAGCCTCGGCCAAGCTGACGCTCAAATTCGGCAGCAGCGCGCGCGAGCGCGACGAATTCGAATATCCGATCCCGCTCGCGGAGGCAGTGGAGATGCTGGACTTCGCCATCGGACGTGTCATCGAGAAGACACGTCACCATGTTAGGCATCGCGGCTATCTCTATGAAGTCGATGTCTTTGGCGGTGCACTGGCGGGACTTGTGGTGGCCGAACTCGAGACTCCGCAAGACGTTCCGGATGAAATGCTGCCGGACTGGCTCGGCCATGAAGTCACCGGCGATCAGAAGTTCTACAACGCGTCGCTCGCCCTCGGAGGGATACCGGAGATCGCCGCATGAGCTTTCGCATAGACCCGCGCATGCCGCTGACCGGCGAGGTCAGACGCATCCTTGCCGAGGAGATCGGCAAGGCCCTGTTGCATCTGGATGCGGCACGCGCCCGGCCGGAACAGGGCCTGCACAAGTGCCGCAAGCGGCTGAAGAGCGCGCGTGCCTTGCTGCGCCTCGTTCGTTCCGGAGACGAAACATTCTGCGCGACCGAGAATCAGTGCTACCGCAACGTGGCGGCGCTGCTAGCCGGCCCGCGTGAGGCGACGGCGCTGATCGAGACCATCGACCGGCTGGCGGCGCGTTTCGCGAAGGAGAGCGCCGATGGCGGGCTCGATGCCGTGCGCGACAGGCTGATCGCGCGCCAGCATGATTTGCACGAAGGCGCCGGGCTGCAGGCGGCGATCGGCGCGGCGACCGCCGCGTGCGAAGACGGCATGAAGCGCATCGAAGCCCTTGCCTTGCCCGACCAGCCGGAACAGGCCGCAGACGTGCTCGCCGAGGGCGCCCGCGTCACCTTGCGCCGTGCTAGGAAGGCGCTCGACAAGGCCGGCGCCCACGGCAAGGCCGACGATTTCCACGACCTGCGCAAGGCGGCCAAGACGCATGGCATGCACCTGTCGCTGCTGGGCAGGCTGTGGCCGACCCCGATCAAGGCGCGGCGCAAGGCTGTCGATGAACTGGGCGAGCAGCTCGGCGAACTGCATGACGTGTTCGTCATGCGCGCGCTGCTCGAGGCGGACAGCGAGCCGCTTGGGCCGCCCGAGGACACGAAACTTATCGGCAAGCTGCTCAAGCGCTCGGAAAAGAGCCTGAGGAAGGCGTGCCTTGCCGACGCGGCCGAACTGTTCGGCGACAGCCCGAAGCGCTCGACGAAGAGGCTTGCCCGCAAGGCCCGCGACGATCTCGCCGGCGCCTCGCCCGCCGACGATCTGGCCGCCGCGGCCGGTTGACGGCGGAAGACCTCGCCGATCGCCATTGCGCTAAGCGGGTAGCGGCGGTCGCCTTTTTGCCTCGGACGCCTGATCCTTCACCCGCGCGCCGGCGTCGCGCGGGTGTGGGCCAATCGGCATGATCGCCTCGAACGGCGTCGCGCCAAAGGCAAACGTCCATTTGTAGCCGACCAGTCCGTCCTCGGGCGTGGTGTGCTGGTCGTGATGGGCCAGCAGTTTCGCGCGGTCGGCAAGCTCCTCCGCCTCGCGCCGCACCATCTCCGCCGTCTCCGGCCGCATCCGCCTGGAGAAGCTGACGAAGGTCGCCTCCCGCTCGAGATGGGTGATCGCCCAGCCGATGAAATTCTTGTTGGTCATCTCGAACAGCGGCCTGAGCGGCCCCTCGAAATTCCACTGGATGGGCGTTTCGACCAGCAATTTCGCCGACAGGCCACGACCGAGCGCGATCAGGCCGAGTTCCTCGAGGTCGCGCAGATAGAGGAACATCGAGGCCTCGCTCAGTCCCTGCGAGCGCATGACGCCTTGCGGCGTGAACTTTTCCGACAGCATGACGAAGACGAAGAGCAGCGCCGGCCGGCCGGCGAGCCTGCGCTCGATCTCCGGCGCGATGTGGTTGACCGGCCCCGGCCCCCGGTTCATCGAGCCGAGCACGTTTTCCAGCTCGACGCCGGCGGCGGCGCAGATCTCCACCAGCCGGTCGAGCTTGCAGTTCTTCTCGTGGAAGATGCGCTTCACCGTCGGCTCGGAAACGCCCATCCGCTCGCCAAGCTCGCGATAGGTGACCCCCTTCGCCTTCAGTGTCCGTTTCAGCGCCTCGAAGATCGGGCCGTTCATGGCATGCACCTCATTCCGGCAGTTTCGTATCGATATTCGATACTAGGGCCAATCGCTCTTCCCGAAAAGTATCGAAAACCATAGGTCTCCGCCGTCATCACAGGAGACCGGACATGAAACGCCTCATCACCTCAGCCTTCATCGCCGCCATCGGCATCGCGGTTCCCGCCCAGGCCGGCGAGCTCTGGCGCGCAAGGGGCCTCGAGCAGCCGGAATCGGCGCTGTTCGACGCCGCCAATAACCGCATCATCGTTTCCAACATCGTCGGCAATCCGGGCGACGCCGACGGCAATGGTTATCTCAGCGTGCTGTCCCTCGACGGCAAGGTCGTAACGCAACACTGGACCGACGGTATGGACGCGCCCAAGGGCATGGCGATATCGGGCGGCAAGCTCTATGTCGCCGACATCACCAAGGTCCGTGTCGTCGACCTCGCCAGCGGCAAGCTCATCGCAAGCATCGCCGTGCCGAAGGCGGTCTTCCTGAACGACATGACATCGGACCAGTCCGGCAAGGTCTATGTCACCGACATGCTGGCCGACACGATCTATCGCATCGATGGCGACAGGCCGGAGCTGTTCGTGAAGGATGCGTTGCTCGCTTCGCCCAACGGCGTCTTCGCCGATGGCACCAGGCTGATCGTCGCCTCATGGGGTAAGGGAATCAAGGCCGACTTCAGCACCGCCGAGCCGGGCGGGCTGCTGGCGGTCGACCTCGCCAGCAAGGCGGTGACGCCGTTGGCGGGCGCCCAAAGGTTCGCCGATCTCGACGGCGTCGTCGCCATTGGCGACACCATCTATGCCACCGCCTACATGACCGGCACGCTCTACCGATACAGGACCGGCGGCACGCCGGAAGCGGTGGCGCGGTTCAAGCCCGGCAGCGCCGACATCGGTACCGACGGCAAGTCGATCCTCTATGTGCCGCTGATGAACGAGGGCGAAGTGGCGGCGCTGAAGCTCGACTGAGAGCCGGCGTCCCGACGCCGATCCGCGCGACCTTAGCTGACAGCCGCGGATGGACCGTGGTAGGACGGTCCACACGGCGATGGTCAAGGAGGTTTGCCATGGACGACCGGGTGATCAGAGCGGCCCTGGATCGCCACTGGGCCGCCTCCGACGCCAGCGACTTCGAGATGGAGCACCAGATCTACCGGGAGGATGCGGTGCTCGACTATCCGCAATTGGGCGAGCGCATAAATGGGCGGCGCAAGATCGAGTCATCGCGCGCCGCGCAGCCGAACCGCAAGCGCTTCACCGTGCGCCGCATCACCGGCACCGGTGACCTCTGGGTCACCGAATATGTCCTGACCTATGACGGCCGGCCATCCTATACCGTCAGCATCATGGAGTTCCTCGACGGCAAGGTGGCCCGCGAGACCCAGTATTTCGGCAATCCGTTCGAACCCGGACCTTCGCGCGCGCAATGGGTCGAGCGGATATCGTGAGCCACAGCGACGATCATCCGCCCCTCGCGCGAGAAGAACTGCCCGACGATACGGCCGCCCTCGCCCGCTATCTCATCGGCAAGCTGGTGGTGCGTGACTTGCCTGAAGGCAGGGTCAGCGGCCGCATCGTCGAGACCGAGGCCTATGTCGTCGGCGATGCCGCCGGGCATGGCTTTCGGGGAATGACGCCGCGCAACCGGTCGCTGTTTCTCGAGCGCGGGCACGCCTATGTCTATCTCGCCTATGGCATCTCGTTCATGCTGAACGTTTCGGGCGACACGCAAGGCACCGGGACCGGCGTGCTGATCCAGGCGCTGGAGCCGCTGGAAGGCATCGCGATCATGCGGCTGAACCGTGGCGTCGAGCGCCTGCGCGACCTGGCGCGCGGGCCGGGACGGCTGGCCGCGGCATTGCGGATCGATCGATCGATCGACGGGCTCGACCTTTGCCGGGAAGGCCCGCTATGGCTCGCTCGGGATGGCACTGAAACCGGCGCGATCGGGCAGAGCATCAGGATCGGCATTTCGAAGGATGCCGAGCGCCTGCTGCGATTTTATCTCGTGGGAAGCCCGTTCGTCAGCGGCCCGGCATCGCTCAACCGGTGAGGGACGGCTGCTCCACCTCTTGTTTTCCCGCCAGCTGCGCCCGAGCGTCGCGGATCGAAGCGGCATAGGTCACCAGCGGCCGCTTGACGCCGTGGTTGATCAGCATGCGCCGTATCCGCGGCGAGGCGCCCGAAATGATGAAGCGCACGCCAGCGCGCCTCGCCTTGCGGGCCGCGCTTTCGATGACATTGGCCGCCGTCGAATCAAAAAGCGGCACGGCCGAACAGTCGAGGATGAAGTTGCGGCGCTGGTCGGCGATGCGGTCGAGCACGCTGCCGACGGTAGAGGCGGCGCCGAAGAAGAAGGCGCCCGAGATGCGGTAGACGACGGTTTCGGCGTCAGCGGCCTCGCTGGAATCATAGGCACGGGCGCCGTCGACGCTGTCGGCGACATCGTCCTGCGCCAGATCCGCCTCGACGGCGACGGACTTCGCCATGCGGTCGATGAACAGGATCGAGCCGAGCGCGAAGCCGACGACGATGCCTTCGGTCAAATCGCGGAAGACGACGATCAGGAAGGTCGCCAGCAGCACCAGCGCATCGCCGCGCGACGCCCTGAGCAGCGTGGCGAAGGCCTGTTTCTCGAACATGTTCCAGCAGACCACCGCCAGCACGCCGGCAAGGGCCGAGAGCGGGATGTAGCTGGCTAGCGGCGCCGCCACCAGCATCAGCACCAGCAGGATGGCCGAATGGACGATGCCCGAAACCGGGCCGTGCGCGCCGGCCCGCACGTTGGTGGCGGTGCGGGCGATGGTGCCGGTGGCGCAGATGCCGCCGAACAGGGCGGACGCGATGTTGGCGAAGCCTTGCGCCACCAGCTCGCAATTCGAGCGGTGCCGCCGGCCAGTCATGCCGTCGGCGACAACGGCCGACAGCAGCGATTCGATGGCGCCGAGCAGCGCGAAGGCGATCGCGTCCGGCAAGACCTCGAGCATCCTGCCGAAGCTGACGGGGGGCAGGCCAGGCCATTGCAGGCTGCGCGGGATGCCGCCGTAGCGCGTGCCGATCGTCTCGGCCGGCAGCGCAAACAGCGCCACGACGAGCGAGGCTAGCCCGATGGCGATCAGCATGGAAGGCCATTTCGGCCGCCAGTGCTTCAGGAAAACGATGGTTGTGATGGTCAGCGCAGCCATCAAGGTCGCGGCGGGGTTGATCGTGCCGGCCGCTTCGCCAAGCGCGATCAACTTGGGCACGAACGGTCCGGGTTCCCTGCCCGGCAGGGTCAGCCCGAACAGTTCGACGATCTGGCCGGAGAAGATGATGACGGCAATGCCGGCGGTGAAGCCGACGGTGACCGGATAGGGAATGAATTTGATGTAGGTGCCGAGCCTGAGATAGCCGATGGCCAGCAGGAACACACCAGCCATCATCGTCGCCAGCAGCAGGCCGTCGACGCCGACGCGGGCGACCGTCGCCGCCACCAGCACGATGAAGGCGCCGGCCGGGCCGCCGATCTGGAAGCGGCTGCCGCCCAAGGCCGAGATGATGAAGCCGCCGACGATGGAGGTGTAGAGGCCGCGTTCCGGCGTCACGCCCGACGCGATCGCGATTGCCATCGACAGCGGCAGCGCGACGATGGCGACGGTCAGGCCGGACATGAAGTCGGCCTTGAATTGCGGCAGGTGGTAGCCCTCCCGCCAGACTGTCGCCAGCTTCGGCGTGAACAATTCGGAAAATGTCGGCTTCACCGGCTGATGGGCCGGTTGATGCACTGCCTGACGCGCTTGATCCATGGGCTGCCTTCCGCACCTGCAAAGGCGGCGGGATCGTCGGCAGGACTGTCGGCGGTCGCCGTCGCAACTTATGCCGGCTCAGCCTAGGGATCCGGCGGCACGGCGGGCTTGAGACGCACGCCCCTGCCGCCGCGCTCGCTGGGCTGGTTCTCGCCGATCAGTTCCACCCCGGCACCATCGAGAGCCTGGATGACCTTCATCAGCGTATCGACCACGCCCCTGACCACGCCGTCGCTCGCTTCCATGCGCTGGATGGTCGGAAGCGAGACGCCGGCGCGCTCGGCGAGCGTCTTCTGGTCGATGCCGGCCAACGCCCTTGCGGCACGCATTTGCGCGGCAGTGATCATCGGCCGGAACCCATGTCTGAGTCTGCGGAGATAATGTGTAATACCATCATTGTGATGTTTCAAGCATCATTGTAAATGCGTTAGACATAATCGTTGTCGCCTGATTGCCCATTTTCTTCGATACTCCGCGAGAATTTCAAGCTAGAGTGGCGTGCATCCGGGACAGGGGTAGACGCGGTTGACCATTTTCAAGACTTTGATGACATCGGCGTGCTTGCTGTCGATGTTTTTGGCGCTGGCGGGCTGTGGTGGGCACCTCATCAACAGATTGATCTGACAGCGAGGTCAGGCGTCGTCGCTCACCGCCTGGCGCCGTTGCAGAAGCCTCGCCACCAACCAGCATAGCATCGCCCAGGCGAAGCCGGCGCACCAGCCCGCCAGCACGTCCGACGGCCAGTGGACGCCGAGATAGATACGGCTGACGCCGACCAGCACCGTCGTCAGAACCGCCAGGAACAAGATATAGACCTTGGTCGTCCGGCCCGGCAGGAAGCGCGCCGCGAGCGAACCGAGCGTGAGATAGGTCACCGCCGACAGCATGGCATGGCCGCTCGGGAAGGAAAGCGAGGTCTCGTTGACCAGATGCGAAACCAGTTCCGGGCGTGGCCGGTCGACGCCGACTTTCAGCAGGCTCGACAGCACTTGGCCGCCCGCTACTGCAACGAAGATGAGAAGCGCCGTCGCCGGGCGGCGGATCAACAGCAGATAGATGATCGTCGCCGTGGTGATCAGCACCAGCACGCTGGTACTGCCAAGGCTGGTGATGTCGCGCATCGCCCCTTCCAGCCATGGCGAGCCGATGGGAACGCCGGGCTGGCCCGGCTGGCGGAAGGCAAGCAGGATTTCGGTATCGAAGGCGTGCGGCGTGGTGGCCCGTGCCACCTCCATCAATTCCTCGAACGCCCGCAGCCCACCGGCGATGACCAGGCCGGCCAGCAGCACCGGGAATTCGACCCGGTTGAGCATAGCTTTCGCAGCGTTCTTCATCGGCACCGTTACAACCGCCCTTGCAGATAGGGTCCAAGGGTGATCAGCGCCACGGCGGCGATCGCCAGCGCGATGCCGGCGGCCTGCAGCGCGTTGACGCGCTCGCCGAAGAACACCAGCGCCACGACGTTGACCGAGACCAGCTGGATCACCGCCGAGAGGCTGAAAGACACCGACATGCCGAACTCGCGGATCAGCCGCAGCATGATCAGATTGCCCAGCGAATAGAGCGCGAGCGTCAGCAGGATCTTGCCCAGGCTCGGTGCCAGGCCCCATTGCTTGGCGGCGGTCGCCGCCAGCAGGAAGATCACCGTCGAAAGGCCAAGCTGCAGCAGTCCCGAAAAACTCAACGTCCGTCCCCCCTCGAAGCGGCTTTCGCCTGATGTCGCGGACCATGTTTCCGAAGCGCGTCGAGACGTCAAGCGACGTCGTTTCCAACGAAGGTCTTGGCAACGGCGAGACTGAAGCTCAATGTGCTGGAATCGCCCGGCATGTCGATAGAAGGGCGGTCAGGGGACCATGATTCGTATTCTTCAGAACTTGGCGCGGCGCTGGAGCGAGCTTTCCCTTGCCCTGCAATTCGTCGTTGCCGGCGGCTTTGGGCTTCTGGTCGTCATGCTGGTCGTAGGGACCTGGGTGACGACGCAGATCCGGGACGGCATCACTCGCAATTCGGCTGCCACGACGGCCCTTTATGTCGACAGCGTGATTGCGCCGCTACTGCCCGACCTGCGCAAGAGCGAGGAGCTTAGCGCATCCGTCAAACAGGCGCTCGACGAGACGCTCGGCCAGGGCGCTCTCGGCAAACGCCTGGCATCGTTCAGGCTCTGGCGTCGCGACGGCACGGTGCTCTACGCGAAGGACGCGGATTTGATCGGCCGCCGCTTCGACCTGAACAAAAATCTGCGTTCCGCCTTCCAGGGCAGTGTCGTTGCCCAGTTCGATACGTTCGACGAGAACGAAGAGAAGGAGCGGGCCGCGGGCGTGCCGTTGCTCGAGATCTACAATCCCGTGCGCGAACCCTGGTCCGGCGACGTGGTCGCCGTCACCGAATTCTACGAGATCGCCAGCGATTTCAAAGCCACCCTGGCTTCCGCCCTGCTGTCGAGCTGGCTGGTGGTGGCCGGCACCACCTTGACGGCATTCCTGCTTCTGTCGAGCATCGTCCTGCGCGCCAGCCGCACCATCGACGACCAGCGCGGGGCGCTGCGCCGCCAGGTATCGGAGCTGCAAGGACTGGTGACGCAGAACAGCGCCTTGCGGCAACGCGTGCAGCGGGCGTCCCGCCGCGCCACCGCACTCAACGAAAGATACCTGCGCCGGATCGGCGCCGACCTGCATGACGGCCCGGCCCAGCTCGTGGCCCTGGCGGCGCTGCGCATGGACAGTCCGGTGTTCACCGGCGACGGCCATGGCAGCGAAGGCCGCTCGACCGAGGTCGCCATGATCCGCAAGACGCTGGAGGATGCGATGCGCGAAATACGCGGCATCTGCACCGGCCTGGTGCTGCCGCAGATAGAAACGGCGGCGGCCGCGGACGTGTTGCGGCTGGCCGTCGAGGAACATGAGCACCGGACGGGCACGTCGGTGAGGCTCACCCTGCCCGGACATTTGCCCGAACCCGGCGCTTCTGAGAAGATCAGCATCTATCGCTTCGTGCAGGAGGGGCTGAACAATGCCTACCGCCACGGGCGGGGCAAGGATCAGGCGGTGCATGCAGGAATGAAAAACGGCAGGCTTTTCGTTGAGGTGTCGGATGGCGGGCCGGGCTTCGATCCGGCGCGGGCCGAGGGGTTGGGGCTGGCCGGCCTCAGGGAGCGCGTTGAAAGCATCGGCGGACAGTTCGAAACCCTGACCGGGCCGAAAGGCACAAAGCTGGTGATCCGTCTTTCAGTCGAGGAGCAAGCATAATGGACGCCATTCGCATCGCCATTGTCGACGACCATCCGCTGTTCCGCGAAGGCGTGACCCGCAGCCTGTCGGAGATCGGAGGCTTCGAGATAGCCGGAGAAGGTGCGACCGCGCAGGACGCGGAACGCATCGTCTCGACCATGCAGCCCGACATATTGCTGCTCGATATTTCGATGCCGGGCGGCGGCCTGGCCGCGGTTGCAAGCATCCTTGCAGACCATCCCGCCCAGAAGATCGTCCTATTGACCGTTTCAGAGGCCAATGGCGATGTCACCAAGGCCCTGAATGCTGGCGTGCGCGGCTATGTCCTCAAAGGCGTCGGGTCGCGCTCGCTTGCCGATATCCTGCGCAACGTGGCGGCTGGCGAAAGCTATCTTTCGCCGATGTTGTCGGCCCGGCTGCTTTCCGATGTGCAGTCCCTGCAGCCTGCCAACGGCGTGGCGGACCGGCTGCGGCAACTCACCGGCCGGCAGACCGAAATCCTGCGGCTGGTGGCGGAGGGACTGAGCAACAAGGAAGTTGCCTTGCGCCTGGAACTGCAGGAGAAGACCGTGAAGCACCACATGACGGGGGTGCTGTCGAAACTCAGCGTGCGAAACCGCACGGAAGCAGCCCTCATGATGCGCGAGTTTCGCGACCGCGAGGCGGACCGCTCATAGAGCGGTTCGGCGTCTGCGTAATTCCGCCAGGAGAAAGCGCTGCGCGCTTTTCGCGGGAAAACCGTTTTTTCCTGGAATAAGCCCTCGGGGCATTTGGAACGCCACGCAAAGGAGGTCACCTCCGCCGGGGGGCGGCGGAGGTGACGTGTGAAACTGGTCGTTGCCTGTTGACCAGCTTCACAAGGCCGAAATTCACAAGGCCGAATTCACAGGGCCGAAATTCACAGCGCCTTGAGACGGCTGACATCGGCCGGTGTGGCCGGGCGGTCGATGATGGTGCGGCCGAGCGCATCCTTCATCCTGAAACGGCCGTTCTCGATGTTTTCCGTCATACCGTCGGGGTGCTGAACTGTAATCTTGTTGCCGTCCACGTCGACCTCGTCGCCGGTGGTGGGGTTGACATGGCTGCCCTTGTCGCTGCTCTTGTCGCGCTGGCCCTTGCCATTTCCGTTGTTCCCGCCGCCGCTATTCCCGTTACTGTTCCCGCTATTCCCACTATTCCCGCTGCCACCACCGTTGCCACCATTGCCGCCGTTGCCGCCGTTGCCGCCACCATTGCCACCGTCTCCGCCACCCTTGGCATGTGCGGTCGCGGCATCGATTCCAGGCACGAATCCATGGAAGGCAATTCCATAGGGAGCGACGGTCAGCGCCAGAAGCGCCGCCGATCTCAGAGCCAGGCGACAACAACGGGCCGTAATCGATCCGTGCATACTGATCTCCGTCGATTGAGCCGGCGCGCTCACCCCAACGTTGCAGTGCAACCAACATCGCCGAAAGACGTGGTGACCGAAAGCAGCCTCCGACCGTTGCGTTTGTCCCCCAGGACCTTTGCAGGCGCAAGATTGGACTAAAGTCCCAAGGCCCCGGCGTGAAAACCGGTATCGTGGGGGAGCGGCAGCGCGCATACGATGTCACGAAAATGTGATCGGTCGACTGTAAGGCGGTCGAACAGGCAACAAAATCCAGCCAAATCCAGCCAGAGGCTCCCATGACCGAACATCGCTCCACTGATGCCCGATTCCGCACCAGCCTGCTCGAGGAAAACGAAGGCCCAGCCAACAATCCCAGCGAAAACCGCACGATGGGCGAGATTATCGCCGCGCGGTTCTCGCGCCGCGGCTTCCTCAAGGGTTCGCTTGCCGTCTCGGCGATCGCCGCCACCGTCAGCCCGCTGGCGATGATCGCCGTCGACGATGCTCGCGCCGCGGAAGGCTCCGCCTTCACATTCGACGAGCTGGAGGCCGGTATCGACGACAAGCACCATGTCGCGCCGGGCTACGACGCCGACGTGTTGTTGCGCTGGGGCGATCCGCTGTTTGCCGATTCGCCGGAATTCGACCCGACCAGGCAGTCGGCGCAAGCCCAGGCCAGGCAGTTCGGCTATAACAACGACTATATCGGCTATGTCGCGATCGACGGCTCGGCGGAACACGGCCTGCTGGTCGTGAACCACGAATACACCAACCCGCATCTGATGTTCCCGGGCATCGTCAAGATCGTCGAGAAGGACGGCAAGAAGTCGGCCGAGGTGGCGCCGCTCTCGAAGGAGCAGGTCGATGTCGAGATGGCCGCCCATGGCGGCACCATCGTCGAGATCCGCAAGGACGGCGGCAAATGGCAGGTGGTGCGTGACGGCAAGCTCAACCGCCGCATCACCTCCAACACCGAGATGGCGCTGTCCGGCCCGGTCGCCGGCCATGACCGCGTCAAGACCAATGCCGATCCGTCCGGAACGAAAGTCTTCGGCACGATCAACAACTGCGCCGGCGGCGTCACGCCCTGGGGCACCTATGTTATGGCCGAGGAGAACATCCACGGCTATTTCTCCGGCGAGCTGCCGGAGGGCCACAAGGAAGCCGCCAACTACAAGCGCCTCGGCATACCGGAAGGCGCCTATGAATGGGGCGCGCATTATGACCGCTTCAACCTCGCCAAGGAGCCGAACGAGCCCAACCGCTTCGGCTGGATCGTCGAGGTCGATGTCAACGACCCGAATTCGGTACCGCGCAAGCGTACTGCCATGGGCCGTTTCAAGCATGAGGGTGCAGAATCGATCGTCGCCAAGGACGGCCGCGTCGTCTTCTATCTCGGCGACGACGAGCGCTTCGACTATGTCTACAAGTTCGTCACCAAGGGCACGTTCAACGCCGGCGACCGCGCGGCCAACAAGGACCTGCTCGACGACGGCACGCTGCATGTCGCCAAATTCGCCGAGGACGGCTCGGTCGAATGGATGCCGATCGTGTTCGGGCAGGGTCCGCTGACGGCGGAAAACGGTTTTGCCGGCCAGGCCGACGTGCTGATCGAGACGCGCCGCGCCGCCGACCTGCTTGGCGCCACCAAGATGGACCGGCCGGAAGACATCCAGCCCAATGCCGGCAACGGCAAGGTCTATGTCATGCTGACCAACAATTCCAAGCGCAAGGCCGATCAGGTCGACGCCGCCAACCCGCGCGCCGGGAATGCCTTCGGCCACATCATCGAGATCGTCGAGGACGGCGGCGATTTCGCCGCCACGAAGGGCAAGTGGGAAGTGCTGCTGAAATGCGGCGATCCGGCGGTGGCCGATGTCGGCGCCACCTTCTCCACCGCGACGACGGCCCATGGCTGGTTCGGCATGCCCGACAATTGCGCGATCGATTCGGCCGGGCGCCTGTGGGTCGCCACCGACGGCCAGGGCCCGAAGGCCACCGGCCGCACCGACGGCCTGTGGGCGGTGGACACGGAAGGATCGGCGCGGGCGACCTCGAAACTGTTCTTCCGGGTGCCGATCGGCGCCGAAATGTGCGGCCCGCTGTTCGCGCCGGACGACCAGACCGCTTTCGTCGCCGTCCAGCATCCGGGTGACGGCGGCGAGGACTGGGATGCGTTCGGCCGGCCCTCCTACTACGAGGACCCGTCGACCCGCTGGCCCGATTTCAAGCCGGACATGCCGGTGCGGCCGGCGGTCGTGGCGATCACCAGACAGGGCGGCGGCAAGATCGCCATCTGACGTCGGGCGAGACAAACGAGAGAGGCTCCGGGCATCCGAAGTCCCTCTTTTTGTGTGGCATTGTATTCAAGCCTCGGGAAAGATTGGCAATTTACACGTGGCGCCCTAGATCGCGACCAGGAGATCATCGCCATGCCCAAGTCGATCTACGACCGTGGCCTGCTCAAACCTGACGAAGTGGCCACCTTGCAACGTGTCTTCGATGAGGCCTGCCGCCGACGCGAAGCGCATCCCGAATCCGCCAAGGCGCGTGAATTGGCTCTCACCTTGCTCGCCCTCTACAATGCCGGCATGGTCGACGAGGAGATGCTGACCGAGGCTGTCCGTTTCCGGCGGCTGGAGCCGAAATCAGCGTGAGGTGCCCGGCTGACCGGGACCGGCGATCCGCCCAGCTATCGCCCTGGCCAATATGGCGGCATTGGCGAAGCAGCCGCGGATGCTCGGCCGCATGCCGGTGAACCACAGGCCGGGCCATTTCGGGTCGGCCTGGCCGCCGTTGAAGAGCGGAACGCCCTTTTCGTCGAGCACGCCGAGATCGCCGACCATGCGCTCCAGCCCGGTACGGTAGCCCGTCGCGGCTATGACGATGTCGGGAGCAACCATGCTGCCATTGGCCAGGATGACGCCATCGCGGGTGAACTCCCGTATCGCCGGCACGACCACGATCCTGCCCGATTTGATGGCATCGACGGCGCCGTCGTCCGCGGCGATCGCGGTATAGTCCGAAGTCAGGCGGCTGGCGCCGCCGGCGGGTGCCGGCGGCATGCCGAATTTGGTGAGATCGCCGAAAACCAGGCGCTGCGTCACCGCCATAACCGCATCGGCGACGCGCAGCGGCAAGCGAGCCATGAGCGGCGAGAGGCGGTGTACGGCGATCTTGCCGACGCGCTTGGGCAAAAGGGCGGGACCGTTGCGAGCCGACAGCCAGACAGCGGCGGTGTCGACGCCCGCCAGGTGATTGAGGGCGTCGAAGCCCGAATTGCCGGCGCCGACAACCAGGACCTTCTTGCCTGCATAGGCCCGGGCGTCGCCAAAATCCGCCGAATGGATGATGCGGCCCGCGAACGCCCGCATGCCCTTCCATTGCGGCGTGTAGGGCTCCCTGTCGCGGCCGGTGGCGACAACGACGTGACGCGCCAGGCGCGAGCCGGCGCTGGTGCGCACGATCCAGTGGTCGCCCGCGAACATGATGGCCTCGGCGGAAACGCCAAACTCGACCGGCAAACGGTTCGCCTCATGGAAATCGTTCATATGGCGGATGACGACATCCCGATGCGGAAAGGCGGGGGTCCCCTTGGGATAGGCAAGGCCGGGCAGCGCCGAGAGATCGCGGTGGGTGTTGAGGTGCAGCTGCTCGTGGCGCCGGCGCCAGGGCTCGGCGAGCCGGCTTTCCTTCTCGAGGACCGCCGTCGCCACGCCGGCCTTCATCAAAGCCCGCGCGACAGCCAGCCCGGCGACGCCGGCGCCAATGACGATCGCCGGCTCGATCGCTACCATCTGCTCCATCATCGTCCCGGGTGTCGTATCAGCCATTCACTCTCGAATCCCGTTCGCCCTTGCGGCAACCCCGAAAGGCTCGCAGGCCGTTGTAACAGTTTGATCGCGTGCAGGTCCCGAACGGCAACTCGATGCCGATCTTCGAAGGCCCCGCGCCGAGGCGCGATCTCGCTCCGGAGCATTCCACCGCCCGGTGGAAACTGCCGGTCGCGGTACCGCGGCCAAAACAACGACAGGAGCGGATTACCCGCTTCTGTCCGAATACATCCAGCCCTATATGGCATATCGGCGGCATCGGCGATAATCAGGTCGCGGCAAAGTGATTGATTCGAGGTCCGGGGGCTGGGGATCTCGTCACAGACGTGGGCATTCGAAACCGGCAATCGATTTCGGCTACCCGCGAGAAATCAAGACGCCGTGGCGCGTCTTGCGTGTCGACCGACACGTCGCGCCACAAACGGCACGCGGAATCTCGACCATGCCCTCCTTGCGGATCTATTTCGACAACATCCTCGAGGGGGCCTCGCCCAAGGTCGAGCGCCAGGCGCTGGCGCATGTCGAGCGGCTGGCGCTGGTTCGCCGCCATGGCGACTTCTCGCTCGCCTATTCCACCGCCGTGCAGCACAAGCTTTCCTATTTTGGCGACGCCGACGGCTACATCGCCTTCGGCACCAAGATGAAGCATCATTTCGCGCTCGGCGATCCGGTGGCGGCGCCGGCGCAGCGGCCCGATTATATCAGACGCTTCGTCGAGAGTGCCGGCGGCCCTTGGTTCGTGCAGATCGGCGAACAGACCGCCCAGGTCCTTGCCGACCTCGGCTACAAGGTCAACCGGCTGGGCATCGATACCCGCCTGCCGCTGCCCGACCATGATTTCTCCGGCAAGCGAAACGAGACGGTGCGCTATTCCGAGCGCTGGCTGCTGAAGAAAGGCTTTTCGTTCGAGGAGGACAAACGCACGATCAACCTCGACGAGATCTCCCGGCTCTCCCAGAATTGGCGCGGCGACCGCATCGTCAAGCGATGGGAGATGGGTTTCCTCAACCGTCCGTTTTACAATCAGCTCGGCAGCGACATGCGCCGTTTCGTGCTGCACGGTCCCGACGGCGACCTGGTCGCCCTGCTCGACTTCGATCCGATGTTCGCTGGCGGCAAGGTGATCGGCTACACCACCGCCTTCAAGCGCAAGCATATCGATGCCTCGCCGCATGCCGAGATCGGCCTGACCAAATTCGCCGTCGACCGGTTTCGCGAGGAAGGCATTTCGGTGGTGACACTCGGCCTGTCGCCGCTCGTCGATGTGGGTCCCAGCGGATTTGCCGAAAGCGACTTCTGGCGCAACATCTTCCAGCGCGCCTACGATTCGCCCTGGGTCAACCGCCGCAGGTTCAACCTGCAGGGCCAGGCGGCATTCAAGCGCCGCTTCCACGGCGTCGAGGAGCCGGTCTACATCGCCTTTCGCGAGGGGACCTACATCGAGATGCTGGGATTGCTGCGGCTGGTCAAGGCGATTTGAGATCTGCCCTTTTCTCGCCCCGCGGAGCGGGAGAGGAACCAAGTCCCAGCCGATCAGTTCCGCAGCCGGTAGCCGGTCCGGAAGATCCAGGCGACGATCGCGATGCAGACGGCCAGGAACACCAGCGTCATGCCGAGGCTGATGCCGACCGAGACGTCGGCCTTGCCGTAGAAACTCCAGCGGAAACCGCTGATCAGGTAGACCACCGGGTTGAACAGCGTGATCGTCTTCCAGATGCCGGGCAGCATGTGGATCGAATAGAAGCTGCCGCCGAGGAAGGTCAGCGGGGTGACGATCAGCAGCGGCACCAACTGCAGCTGCTCGAAGCTTTTCGCCCAGATGCCGATGATGAAGCCGAACAGGCTGAAGGTCACCGCCGTCAGGATCAGGAAGGCGAGCATCCAGAACGGATGTTCGATGTGCAGCGGCACGAACAGCGAGGCCGTGGCCAGGATGATCAGGCCGAGGATGATCGACTTGGTGGCCGCGCCGCCGACATAGGCGATGACGATCTCCAGATAGGAGACCGGCGCCGACAGAAGCTCGTAAATCGAGCCGACGAATTTCGGGAAATAGATGGCGAAGGAGGCGTTGGAGATCGACTGCGTCAAGAGCGACAGCATGATCAGTCCCGGCACGATGAAGGCGCCGTAGCTGATGCCGTCGATCTCGGTGATGCGCGAGCCGATGGCCGAGCCGAAGACGACGAAATAAAGCGATGTCGAGATGACCGGCGAAATGATGCTCTGCAGCACGGTGCGGAACGCACGCGCCATCTCGACCCGGTAGATCGCCCACACCGCACGTAGATTCATGGCCGCGCGCGGGTTCATGGCTCTTGCCTCAGGAGATTGACGAAGATCTCTTCGAGCGAACTGTTCTTGGTGTCGAGATCGCGGAATTGAATGCCGGCCGCCTCGAGATCGCGGATCAGCGAGGCGACGCCCGGCCGGTCGCTCTGGTTGTCATAGGTATAGGTGAGCTGGTTGCCGTCCGGCGACAGTTCGAGCGCGTAGTTCGAGAGGCCCTCGGGCACGCTGCCGAGTGGCGCGCGCAGCTCCAGCCTCATCTCCTTGCGGCCGAGCTTGAGCATCAGTTCGGCCTTGTCCTCGACCAGGATGATCTCGCCGCGGTTGATGACGCCGACGCGGTCGGCCATGGCCTCGGCTTCCTCGATATAGTGCGTGGTGAGGATAATGGTGACGCCATCCTCGCGCAGCCGGCGCACCATCGCCCACATGTCCTGGCGCAGTTCGACGTCGACGCCGGCGGTCGGCTCGTCGAGGAACAGGACGCGCGGCTCGTGCGACAGCGCCTTGGCGATCATCAGCCGCCGCTTCATGCCGCCCGAAAGCGTGATCGCCTTGGCGTCCTTCTTGTCCCACAGCGACAGATCGCGCAGCACCTTCTCGACAAAGGCCGGATTGGCCGGCCTGCCGAACAGGCCGCGGCTGTAATTGACGGTTGCCCAGACGCTCTCGAAGGCGTCGATGGTGAGTTCCTGCGGCACCAGCCCGATCAGGCTGCGCGCGGCGCGATAGTCCTTGTTGATGTCGTGGCCGTCGACGGTGACGGTGCCCGACGAGCGGTTGACGATGCCGCAGACGATCGAGATCAGCGTCGTCTTGCCGGCGCCGTTGGGACCGAGCAGCGCGAAGATCTCGCCGCGCGCTATGTCGAGGCTGACTTCCTTGAGCGCGGTGAAGCCGGTGGCGTAGGTCTTGGAGACCCCGGAAATGGAAAGAATGGAGGGCATGGCTGAAAACGGCTGCTTGAAAGAGGTGACTTGATATAGGCCTGTTGTCGCCCAGTGCAACTGCAAGTCAATGCCCTGCTGCCAGTTCTCGACATTGAAGCCGGGGGCCGGTTGGAAATGGGTGGCTTCTATTCGGTAAAATTGTCCTGTGGCGTTCAGCCTCGCGGCGGGACGCCGCTTTGACCTGACCCAGCTTCGGGCTTATCCTTCGCCAGTATTGGAGCAATTCCAGGAAAAGTGTGAAGCGGTTTTCCCGGGAAAGGCGCATAACGCTTTCCCTAGGGAATTGCGGCAAAATAAATAATAGCAGCCGGAGCCCGCCATGGACCCGCTTATTCTCTCGCGCATGCAGTTCGGCGCGAATATCTCGTTCCATATCCTGTTTCCGACGATCACCATTGCCCTTGGCTGGGTGCTGCTGTTCTTCAAGCTTCGCTACAACGCGACCAATGATTCCGCCTGGATGCGCGCCTATTTCACCTGGGTGAAGGTATTCGCGCTGTCCTTTGCCATGGGCGTGGTTTCGGGCGTCACCATGAGCTTCCAGTTCGGCACCAACTGGCCGGGCTATATGCAGCATGTCGGCAACATCGCGGGACCGCTGCTCGCCTACGAGATACTCACCGCCTTCTTCCTTGAAGCGGCCTTCCTCGGCATCATGCTGTTCGGCTTCCGCCGCGTTTCCAACCGCGTCCACACGCTGGCGACGGTGCTGGTCGCCGGCGGCACCACCCTATCGGCCTTCTGGATCATCGCGCTCAATTCCTGGATGCAGACCCCGGCGGGTTTCGAAATGCGCGACGGCGTCGCGCACGCCGTCGACTGGTGGGCCATCGTCTTCAACCCGTCCATGCCCTATCGGCTGGTGCACATGCTGCTCGCCTCGGGGCTGACGGTGTCGTTCCTGATCGCTGGCCTGTCGGCGCTGCGCTACCTCAAGGGCGACCGTTCGGAATCAATGTGGAAGGCGCTGCGCACCGGCGTCTTCACCGCCGCCATCCTGATCCCGATCCAAATCCTGGCCGGCGACCAGCATGGGCTGAACACGCTGGAGCATCAGCCGCAGAAGATCGCCGCCATGGAGGCCAACTGGAACACCGGCCCCAACGTGCCGCTGGTGCTGTTCGCGCTGCCCGACGAGGCGGCCAGGGAAAACAAGTTCGAGGTCGCGATTCCCGACGGCGCCAGCCTTATCCTGCGGCACAGCATCGACGGTGTCGTGCCGGGGCTGAACGATTTTCCGGGCAACCACCCGCCGGTCTTTCCGCTCTTCTGGAGTTTCCGCATCATGGTCGGCACCGGGCTTTTTATGCTCGCCGTCTCGTGGTCGGCCGCCTTCTTCCTCAAGCGCCGGCATTCGCTGCCCAAGCCGCTCGCGCTGCTGATGGTGCCGATGGCGCTGTCGGGCTGGCTGGCGACACTGGCCGGCTGGTACACGACCGAGATCGGCCGCCAGCCCTGGCTGGTGACCGGCGTGCTGAAGACCGCCGACGCCGTCGGTCCGGTGGCCGGCAGCCATGTCGCGCTGACGCTCGCCGTCTACCTTCTCCTCTACGTGCTTTTGCTGATCGCCTATCTCGGCGTGCTGGTGCACCTGGCGCTGAAGGCGGCCAAGGATGGCGACACCTCGCCGCTGCCGGGTGTGATGAAGACGGCCATGTCGCAACCGGCGGCGGGGGAGTGAAAAGATGAGCTACGACTGGCCAACCCTGCTCCCCCTCATCTTCGCCGGCCTGATGGGCCTCGCCATTCTGATCTACGTCATCCTCGACGGCTTCGACCTCGGCATCGGCATGCTGTTCGCCGCCGCCGAAGACACCGAGCAGGACACGATGATCGCCGCGATCGGCCCGTTCTGGGACGCCAACGAGACCTGGCTGGTGCTGGCCGTCGGCCTGCTCCTAGTCGCCTTTCCGCTGGCGCATGGCGTCATCCTCACCGCGCTCTACATTCCGGTCTTCGTGCTGCTGGTCGGACTGATCCTGCGCGGCGTCGCCTTCGATTTCCGCGCCAAGGTGCCGGCCGGCCGCAAGCACCGCTGGAACCGTATTTTCTTCCTGGGCTCACTCACCGCCTCGCTGGCACAAGGCTACATGCTGGGCGTCTACGTGCTCGGCCTCGATGTCGGGCCAGGCGGCATGGCGTTCGGCGTGCTGGTGGCGTTCTGTCTTGCTGCGGCTTATGCCGCGATGGGCGCTGCCTGGGTGATCTACAAGACCGAGGGCGAGTTGCAGAAGAAGGCGGTGCTCTGGCTGCGCACGGCGCTGGTGCTGACCGCGCTCGGCATGGCCGCCGTGTCGCTGGCGACACCCTTCGCCAGCCCGCGCATCTTCGCCAAATGGTTCGATTGGCCGCGGATGCTCTATCTGTCGCCGCTGCCGATCCTGTCGGCGCTGCTGTTCCTCTGGCTGTGGCGGCAGACCTTCCACCTGCCGCGGCCCAACGACCGCCATTCGCTGACGCCGTTCCTGACGCTGGCCGCCATCTTCGCGCTCGGCTTTGCCGGCCTTGCCTGGTCGTTCTATCCCTATGTGGTGCCCGATCGCCTGACCATCTGGCAGGCGGCATCGGCGACCGAAAGCCTGGCCATCATCCTGGCCGGCACCGTGGTGGTGCTGCCGGTGATCATCTTCTATTCGTTCTACGCCTACCGCGTGTTCGGCGGCAAGGCGACGGATTTGACGTATGATTGAGGCTCTGACCTACGAGTAGGACGGGCGGCGGATCAAACTGCCGGTTCAGATCAGCCCGCTGTCTCGCGCGGCGGCGGTGGCCTCACCGCGCGACACGGCCTCGAGCTTGCCCAGCACCGCCGAGACATGGTGGTCGACCGTTTTGGGCGAAATGGCGAGATGCTCGGCGATGCGCTTGTTGGACAAGCCGCGCTCGATCAGCTGCAACACTTCCATCTGGCGCTCTGTCAGGCCAGCGCGGTTGGCGCGCGTGGAGCGGCGCGGGCCACGGGCGATGTGAATGACGCCGCTTCGGCGCATGATGTCGCGCACGTGCTGGGCGACCGGCCGGGCACCGAGCGCCTCGAATGTCTCCAGTGCTACCCGCTGCGCGGCCTCGTCGCCCTGGGCAAGCGCCAATGCCCGTTCGTAAGGTGCGTCGAGCTCGGCCCAGGCCGAGGCCGCGCCACGCCAGTCACCGGTGAGCAGCATCTTGTACGGCAAGGCCATGCCGGCCGTGTCTCCGGGATCGACATCCGGTGCCAGCATCTGCCGCCAGACGGCCAGTTCGGCAAAGACCGCCCGCGTCGGTGACAGACCTTCGGCAAGCCCGATGAACCGCAGCGCCTCCTCCTTGTCCGCCTGCCCGAGCCAGGCTTGTTCGGCAACCACCGCCGCGTAGGGCAGCAGCCGCTGCAGCTCGATCCCCTTTTCCAGAAACCGCTTCATCTCCGCCAGAAGCGGCTCGGCCGGGTCGCCGCGCCGAAGGCGAAGTTTGGCCAGCGCAACCAAGGCGGGATAGCGCACCAGGGCCGTGGCCTGATCGTTGCCGATCACGTCCAGCGCCTCGGAAGCCGCCTCATCCCAGCATCCCTGACGCAGCCGCAACTGTGCGCGCACGCCGTGCATGTAGTCGCGCCATGTCGCCAGATCGTTCTCGACGCAATAGTCGATGCCGCGATCGAGGAAGGATTGAGCCTCGCGGTAGTCGAGCTGGTTCATGCCGCCACAAGCGCAATTGGTGAAGGCGCGTGCCGCGTGCTCCTGAAAATTCTCCTGCAGCGCGATTTCGAGGCTGCGGGCAAGATGCCGCCGGCTGCTGGCCAGATCCAGCCACTGCTCGGCGGCGCCGACATTGTTGAGCGCGTGGCAGACGACATCCGGCCGGTTCAACCGTTCGGCGAGCTCTATCGCCCTGGAGCCCAGCGACAATGCCTCGTGCAGTCTTTCGGCCAGCATCGCCAGCTGCGAAAGGTTGGAGTAGGCCATGGCAAGTTCGGCACTGGGCCCAACGGCCTCCAGCAACGCGACCGCCTGGGCGCCGAACCGGTCGGCGGCCTGTCGGTCGCCCAGGAGATAGGCGAAGCGAGACAGCCATCTGAGGCTGTCGCCTTCCTTCAGACTATCGCCGAGCGCCTGCCGCAGTGCGCGCGCCTGCTCCTGCGCCTTGATGGCCTCGTCGATGCGCGCGATCAAATGGCACTCGAAGGCATACTGCTCGTAAAGCCCGGCGCGCTCTTGCGCGGGCAAGGCGTCGGCCTGGCGCAAGGCGACCTCGTAATAGCCGGCGGCGTCGCGATGAGCGCCAACCCGGGAGGCCTCGCGTGCGGCGACCGGCGCCAGTGCGCGCACCGTCTCAAGATTGTGTGCCTCCACCGCGTGATGGACCAGCCGCGCGGTGGCGACGTCGCCCCTTTCGAGCAGCGCCGACAGAGCGCGCTGGTTGAACGCCCGCCGGTGGCTGGTCGTCAGCATGGTCTCGATGGCGTGGCGGGCGATCTCGTGGCGAAACGCATAGGCGTCGCCCAGATCGTCCAGCAAACCGTTGGATACGCATTCCGCCAGCTGGCCGGCGCTGGCCACGCCGCACAGGCCCGCCAGGGCCCAGGCGTCGGCGCGCCGGGGAAATACCGAGACGGCGTCGAGCATCGAACGGGCACCGGCCGACAGACGTTCGGCGCGCGCGAGCACCGCGTCGCGCACGCTGGCCGGCAGCGCCGTTTCGCATTCGCAGCTCAACAGTTCGGTGACGAAAAAGGCGTTGCCGGCGGTCGCCCGGTAGATGGCATCGCCGTCTCGGCCGGCGGCACCGGCGAGCGACAGCACCGCCGCTTCGCTCAAAAGCGGCACGTCGATCCGTGCAACGCTTGCGGCCGGGATTTCACCCAGCGCGCGGCGCACGCGCATCTGGCCCTCGCTGCGGTCCGTGCGCGCCGTCAGCAGCAGCAGGATGTGGGTGTTGGCGATGCGGCGGCCGAGAAAGCGGACGAAGTCGAGCGTCGCGTCATCGGCCCAGTGCAGGTCCTCGATCACCAGAAGGGTCGCGCCCGTTCTCGCCTCGAAGACATCCAGTGCATCGGAAAACAGCGGCAGCCGCTCTCCCCGCCGCGCGTCGACCGCCTGCGGCATTGCCCATTGCGCCTCGCGTGCAAGGTCGTAGAGCGGCCCGAGCGGATCGGGAATCGACAGGTCTTCGCAGGCGCTGCGGAAGATCTGGGCCCGCGCACCGGTTTCGCCGATGAAGGTTTCGACAAGGGCCGACTTGCCGGCGCCCGCTTCGCCCGACAACGCCGCCACGTGACCGCGGCCGCGACCTGCCTGCGCCAGCAAGCCGTCCAATTGCGCCAGCTGTTCCTGCCGTTCCAGAAGCATCGTCATTGGCTCATGTGATCCTGGCTGCGGCCGCCGCACCCCAGCCCGGCCGCCAGGGTAGCCGGGCTCGGTATCTGCTGTGTGGCTCCTGGACTAAACGCCGTTAACATGGGGAATCATCCCGCCAAACATAGGGAAAGGTTCCGATGCGCGCCGTTGACGGGCGTGATCATGTCCAGCCGCGCTCAATTCGAGCGTGTCCAATGGAAAAGGGAACCTCGATATGCCCCGCTATGTGGTTGAACGTACATTTCCTGACGGCCTCAGCGTGCCGATGAACGATGCCGGCGCCGATGCACTGGCCGGAGTGATCATGCGCAATGCGGAGAAGGGCGTCACCTGGGTGCAGTCCTTCGTGTCGCCCGACAAGAAGCAGAGCTTCTGCATCTATGACGCGCCTTCGCCGGAGGCGATCCGCAGCACTGCCCAGAAGAACTCCCTGCCTGTCGGCAAGATCACGGAGGTACGGGTTCTTGACCCTTACTTTTACCGCCCATGAAAGTCCGATCAGCCAGCGCAACGGCGACATGTCCGACATGCCGGCCAGCGACACGACACCTGCCATGGGAGATGGCCGCCGGGCGTGGGGCTTGCCCCGCCGCCTGTGGCGGATCGTGTCGGCGCTTTCCGCGCAATTGCCGGGGAGGCGCCGGCCACCGGAAGGCGACTATCTGAGGCGCGACATCGGCCTGCCGGAGCGCGAGGAGCTGCCCCACTACTGGGACTTCACCCGGCTATAGCCACCGATACGTCCGGCCGGCCGGCTTCGCTGCGAGGAGCGGCTGCTCCCGCGCACATCAAGACGAGGAGAGAATATGAACATGCATCCATGGGCCAAACATCTCATCAACCTGTCGATCCTGTCGATCGCGGCCACGGCGGCGAATGCCCATGATACAGGCGCGCTGGACGAGAAGGTGCGGGCAGCCAATGGCCGCTTCGAGAATGTGGCGATGGCGACCGCCGAAGGCTATGCGCCGATCCCGTGCGCCAGCGGCATCACCGGGGGCGCCATGGGCATCCACTACGTCAATGCCGCCTATCTGAAAGACGACGCGGTCGATGTCGGCAAGCCGGAGGCGGTGATGTACGAGCCGACGCCCGACGGCAAGCTCAGGCTTGTTGCCGTCGAATACATCACCTCGAAAGGTCCGGCCTCGCTGGCAGGGCAGCTGTTCAACTTCAACAGCGCTCCCAACCGCTATGGTTTGGGGGCTTTCTACGAACTGCATGTCTGGGCGTGGAAGAAGAACCCGACCGGCACCTTTGCCGACATGAACCCTGACGTGTCGTGCGATGCAATGAATGCCGACGGCATGTAGCGGCATCCAGTGCCCACCCAGGCGGGGCGGGCCGGAGCCGATTGGTCCCGGGGAACACTCGCCCCCGGGACGTCGCGGCAAAGTCAGTTCGAAGCCGACAGCACCAGCACCGGCTTTTCGCTGTAGAGCGACGGGAACAGCGTCTTCAAATTCGCCACCTTGGGCAAGTCGTTGTAGACGATGTAGGGGTAGGTCGGGTTCAGCGTCAGGAAATCCTGGTGGTAGTTTTCGGCCGGGTAGAAGGTCTTGCCGGTCTCCAGCGTGGTGACGATGGGTTCGGAAAACACCTTGGCCTTGTCGAGCTGGGCGATATAGCTCTGCGCGATCTTCTTCTGGGCGTCGTTTTCGGCAAAGATCGTCGAGCGGTACTGCGTGCCCGAGTCCGGACCCTGGTAGTTGAGCTGGGTCGGATTGTGGGCGACCGAGAAATAGACCTGCAGCAGCTGGCCATAGGTCACCTTGGACGGATCATAGGTGATCTCGACGGATTCGGCGTGGCCGGTGCGGCCGGTGCCGACCGTCTCGTAGACGGCGTCGTCCTTGGCGCCGCCAGTATAGCCCGAGACCGCCTTGCTGACGCCCTTGACGTGCTGGAACACGCCCTGCACGCCCCAGAAGCAGCCGCCGGCGAAGATGGCCTTCTCGCTGCCTGGAGCCGCCTTTTCGTCGATTGCCGGCGGCGGGATTTTCACCGCGTCCTCGGCGGAGATGGCCGGCGTCAGCCAGAAGGCGGCGCCCGCGACGGCAAGGGCGAGTGCGGCGAGCCCGCCGCGGACAAAGCCGGTCGAACGATTTTTGATATTGGTCATGGTTGCACTCCTCATGGCTTCCCCTGGGATCGGTCCATTGGGGATCAGTCTATTGGATCGGCTACCGTGGCGCGATGCGCGAGTTGCGGCGGAGGCTCACATTCGCGTGCGGCCCGGACTTTTTGCCTTGACGTCATTCCCGACGCATAACTGCTTCAAGCTTTCCGGCATTGCTCCGGCAACTGTCCCCGGCTGGACAGGGAGCCCGCCAGGGACAGAAGGCCACGCGCCAATCTCAATTGGCTATCAATTGGCCGTGGCATCCGTTGCCGGCTTCATCGCATCGGTCGCCGGTTTCATCGCGTCCGTCGCGGGCTTCATGGCATCGGCGGCGGGCTTCATGGAGTTGGTGGCCATCGGGTCGGCCGGCTTCATCGCATCGGTTGCCGGTTTCATGGCGTCCGCGGCCGGCGCCATGGCGTTGGCGGCGGGCTTCATCGCATTGGTGGCGTCATCGGCGCGCGCGATGCCGCCGGCAGACAGCGCCGTCGAGCAGAGAGCGAGCGCGAGCGCCGGCAGCGTCAGGCGGGAGAAATTGGTCATGATAGGCTTCCTTGCGGGGTTGATGGCACGCCCTTTCCGGGCGGCCGGGCTCTTGCGCCGCCGCCCGTGCGGCGACGCAAATTTCTGCTTGGCAAATCTCTACTTGGACGCGATCTAGTTGGCGGCGGCGGCCAGGATCGGCCCGCCGCCGGGCGACTGCACCAGCACGGCGGTGCTGAGGCCGCCCGAGGCTGCCGGCAAATCGAGCGTCTTGGCCTCGCCGCTCCAGCTGCCGAGTTTTGTCAGCGCATGCACGACATTGGCGTGCGGCAAGGTGCGGCCGGTGTTTTCGCCGCGCGCCACCGGCACCTCGACGACACCCTTGGTGTAGTGCACCAGCCAGACATCGGCCTTGCCGCCCGGTGCCGCACCGGCGCCGATCGCGACCTTGCCGCCCTCGAGCGACAGCGAGGGACCGCCGGTCTTGGCCGTCGCGGCGATCAGATGTTCGATCTGGCCGGGCGCGGCGCCGACGACATCGGCATGGCCGTTGACCACCACCTGCGGCGTGAACGGCCCGTCATGGCCGAGCGGGCGCTCGTAGGAAACCTGGCGCTGGGTGAACTCCTGCTTGCCGAACGTGTCCTTCCAGCCGAGATAGTCCCAATAGGTGACGTTGAAGGACAGCGCCAGCACGCCGGGCCGGTCCTTGACCTTGATGAGATTGGCATTGGCCGGCGGGCAGGACGAGCAGCCCTGGCTGGTGAACAGCTCGACCACGGTGAGCGGCTGGGCGGCTGCCGCGCCGAGCGAGGCGGCGAGCGCCAGCGCGGCGAAGCCGGACAGTGCGAGAAACCTGCTGGATATGACTGGCGACATCGGCGTGCTCCGTGGGGACGGCGCCACGATGCGCCCGTCATGTCCCCACTTCGCCGCCACCACGAGCTTCGTTACAGCGCTCACCGCTTTGTGATTGAAGAGCGCCAGCGCTTTTTCCCTTCTGCCCCGTGGGAGAAGGAAGACGCGTCTACATCACTGCGTCAGCGCAGTGTCCGAGGGGCGCTTGTTAAAGTCGCATTTGCCGGTGACGTTGTAGAAGAAGTCGGCGTTGCCGACAGGCGCCGGAACCGAGTTGCCGCCGTCTTCCCAGGCCTGATAGGCTGTCGAGCCGCAAGGTACGAGGCCGAAGATGTCGACGACCTGGCCGGTCGCGGTTTCTGTGTAGTTGGTATTGCCGGTCTGTGGATCCTTGATCCCGCTGTAGAGCCGGTTGGAGGTGGCCGGATCATTCGTCTTGAGGTATTGCGGGTTCCCTGATGGCACATACATCTGCAGACTGAGGCCACCCATCTGGCTGACATCGATGGACGCGCCGGTGCCATTGGCGGGATACATCGTGTCGACACAGTAAAATTTCGTCAGAAACTTGTCGGTCTGGATCACCGCACCAGCGGGCGGGTTGGAGCCGGCGAGCTTGCAGACCTGCGTCTGGGCCACCGTGCTGACGGTCTTGCCGGTTGAATCAGTCGTAAGGATGCTGGTGGTGGTGGTGCCATAGCCCTTCGGGTCTCCGGTCTTGCCATAGACGTAGTCGATCGTCATCAGCGGCTTGGCCACCGTGGCGCCGAATTGCGTGCCGTAGAGCGTCATCGTCTTGTTCCAGTAACCCGACACCCCGGTGACCTTGAAGTCCGCCTTGACCAGCGCCGGCGGCTTGCTGACCGCCGAGGCGACGCCGATCGGTACGGTGTCAATCCTGGCGATGGTCATGAAGACGGTCGGCATGGCGAAACTTGCCGTGGCCCGCGCAGTGGTGGCGGTGGTGGCGGTGCCACCCGCGAAATTGGTCAGCGTCGCGGTGCCTTGTCCGCCGTTGGCGATGAAGGAATCCTGCAGCATCGTCTGGCGCTGCGAAAGTGTCGCCGTGGTGTCCATGGTGGTGATCGTCAGGATCGCGGCATCCAGCGCCTGCTGCTGGTTGGACTTGGTCTGGACCGCGCTTGTATAGTCGACCGAGAAGCCGACGGCCGCGATCAGCGGCATCAGCATCACCAGGAAGAGCGGCATCATCGACCCGCTGCGGGAGCGGGCAAAGCCGCGCAAAACCCTGAACATTTCGACCCCCAACAGACATTAGCGTTCGTTCATTTGCCACACAGGCGGCAAACCAAGGTCTAATGTGATCGATCAAAGTTTACGCATTCTTCGCCCGCGGGCCGGTTTTCCCGGTTTTTTGGCCGATGTCACCGCTTTGTGACCCGCAAGGCAGCCCTTGCGCCGCAAGCCTTGCCGCCGATTGCCGCCCCTGCTAAAGCGCGCGGCATGAGCACGCCCCTCGACCACATCCGCAATTTTTCCATCGTCGCCCATATCGACCATGGCAAATCCACGCTTGCCGACCGCCTGATCCAGTCCACCGGCGGGCTGGAGCTGCGCGACATGAAGGAGCAGGTGCTGGACTCGATGGACATCGAGCGCGAGCGCGGCATCACCATCAAGGCGCAGACGGTGCGGCTGAAATACCGCGCCAACAATGGCGAGGACTATATCCTCAACCTGATCGACACGCCCGGCCATGTCGACTTCGCCTATGAAGTGTCGCGGTCGCTCGCCGCCTGCGAGGGCTCGCTGCTGGTCGTCGACGCCTCCCAGGGCGTCGAGGCGCAGACGCTCGCCAATGTCTACCAGGCGATCGACAACAACCACGAGATCGTCGTGGTGCTGAACAAGGTCGACCTGCCCGCCGCCGAGCCCGAGCGCATCCGCGAGCAGGTCGAGGAGGTGATCGGCATCGACGCCTCCAACGCCGTGCTGATCTCGGCCAAGACAGGCCTCGGCATTCCCGACGTGCTCGAAGCCATCGTCCACCAATTGCCGCCGCCGCGCGAGGGCGATGCCGCAGCCCCCCTGAAAGCGATGCTGGTCGACAGCTGGTACGACGCCTATCTCGGCGTCATCGTGCTGGTGCGCATCATCGACGGCGTGCTGAAGAAGGGCCAGACCATCCGCATGATGGGGACGGGCGCCAAATATCTTGTCGAGCGCACCGGCGTGTTCACGCCCGCCCGCATCAATGTCGAGGAGCTCGGCCCCGGCGAGTTCGGCTTCTTCACCGGCTCGATCAAGGAAGTGGCCGACACCCGCGTTGGCGACACCATCACCGAGGACAAGCGACAGACCGCGCATGCGCTGCCCGGCTTCAAGCCGGCGCAGCCGGTGGTGTTCTGCGGCCTGTTCCCGGTCGACGCCGCCGATTTCGAGGACCTGCGCGCCGCCGTCGGCAAACTGCGCCTCAACGACGCGTCTTTCTCTTATGAGATGGAAACCAGTGCCGCGCTCGGCTTCGGCTATCGCTGCGGCTTCCTTGGCCTCTTGCATCTGGAAATCATCCAGGAGCGGCTGGAGCGCGAGTTCAACCTCGACCTCATCGCCACCGCGCCATCGGTCGTCTACCGGCTGCTCCTCAATGACGGCTCGGTGAAGGAGCTGCACAACCCGGCCGACATGCCCGACGTGGTGAAGATATCCGCGATCGAGGAGCCGTGGATCCGCGCCACCATATTGACGCCCGACGACTATCTCGGTGGCATTTTGAAACTCTGCCAGGACCGGCGCGGCATCCAGGCCGACCTGTCCTATGTCGGCAAACGCGCCATGCTGACCTACGACCTGCCGCTCAACGAAGTCGTCTTCGATTTCTATGACCGGCTGAAGTCGATCTCAAAAGGCTATGCCTCCTTCGACTACCACCTGACCGACTACCGCGAGGGCGACCTGGTGAAAATGTCGATCCTGGTCAATGAGGAGCCGGTCGACGCGCTGTCGATGCTGGTGCACCGCACGGCGGCGGAAAAGCGCGGCCGGCAGATGTGCGAGAAGCTGAAGGAACTGATCCCGCACCACCTCTTCAAGATCCCGATCCAGGCCGCCATCGGCGGCAAGGTCATCGCGCGGGAAACCATCTCGGCGCTGCGCAAGGACGTCACGGCGAAATGCTACGGCGGCGACGTCTCGCGCAAACGCAAGCTCTTGGACAAGCAGAAAGAGGGCAAGAAGCGGATGCGGCAATTCGGCAAAGTGGATATCCCCCAGGAGGCGTTCATTCAGGCGCTGAAGATGGGCGATTGAGGAGCCGGTTGGTGCGCGGAGCGCGCCAAGTCATCGATCCGGTGGATCGATGACAGGCTTCGAAAGCGGGGAAGCTGCGCGGGACTAGTGACAACTGAGGCTACTGACCGTTGCTCGCCCTGTGCGGAGGGCTCATGAGTAGGTCCAAGGGCCCTAAAGTGTCTTCCCGCATCCTGATATTGACGGGCTCGAAGCCATTTATCGGAAAGTAATTCACTATCGCCCAACCCGACCCATCTTGATAGACATAAACCGGCCTGCAGATGTCCGCTTCAACAATCTCTGTTGTCCCCAGATGCAGCGCGGTCGGGGTATCCCACAAAACACCGTGTAAAATAACCCCGTTAGATAGCGCCTCAATTCTTTGGACCACGAGCGGCAGGAAGCCTATTTCTTGCAACTCGGTTCTAAGCATTCTCAATTTTGGTTTTCCGGTTCGGCCGAACGGCGAATATTTGAGTCTCTTGCTCGTGCAAGGATGCAACGTCCAAGGTGGACCAAGGCAGTCGAAAAAGGTTCCCCCTCCCCGTGGCCCAGGAATGTAGTAGACGCCAATTTGACAGACAGGACACTTAGACCAAGGTCCGCTGTAGCCACGAATGGCAGTCCGTGTCCATCCGTTCCAACTAATTACAGATGAGTGTGAATTTCGCCTACCCCCGAAACTGCATGTGCAGCTAGGTTGATGATTTCGACCGTTGCAAGGCATGCCAGCCTCCAATAGAGCCAGTCATAAGCGAACCTGCGCACTTAAGCGAAATCCCCGAAGAGCCCACATATGGCCCCTCTTAGCTGGAGAAAATCGACAGCTGCCGCCAAAGTTGCAAGCCTAAAAGAGGTTTCGCTCCACAAATTTTCAACCTAACCCACGCTTTGTTCTAATTGCTGCAATCACGGTCATCTCGGCCGGAAAATCGTCACGATCGACATCCTCGAGTAATTTCTCATACGGGTCCACCCTTGGACTTCTGTTTGCTCTCCATCTGGCGCGTCGCGCGACGACTTCCCGCAGTTCGCCCAAATTAATCTCATCACGCCTTTTGCGTATCTCAGGCACGCCGCTTTTTCGATCCCTATTTCGGGTGACCGTTAAGTATGGGATCTCCGAGTGATCCGAAAACAAATCGAATTGAGCGTCATTTGTCGGTCTATGATAGGTCCTCCCCACTTCGTTTATTATTCGTGAGAGGCCGATTCTCTCCAGCATGGAAGAGCTTTCCGAAATGGCATCCGGATAATTCTCTCGAAGAGATCGAATTATCGCTTGAGATGAGCCGCGATCTCGCAAATCCATCTCGTCAATTATCTTGCAGATCACCATACGCAAGTTCGTCAACATGGGTTATAGCCCCTGATTAATAAAGCCTAACGTCACGTTACATCCACAAGCGGCAATTTCCTTTGCCGCGTAGTGAAGAGCGACCTTCGCAAAAAATGGAATATCGAAATCGCCGTTCTCACGTGGCCTATCTATAATTCTGAACTCGATTGTATGCTCCCCCTTGCCAAGGCTCTCCACGCCGATGGCGTCTTCGTTCCGACCGCTATTTCTTAACTTGGCACCAATTGAAGATAGGAAATTCGGATCGCGCAGCATTCTTGCCGCCGTGGCCCCTTGGCGAAAAAGGTGATGGAGGCTGCCAGACGCTCGCGAGCCTTTCTTGACATGGACGAGCCGCTTTGAATCCAAGGAAAGCATATCGCAAAGCTCGTTTCTTTGATTTGCCACCCCAGCCACAGCACCCGTTTCCTTATCTAAATACATCAAACCGAGTGCTGCCGCCGCGCTTTCGTTATATTCGCCCTCCGATTCCACCCCAACCGATTCGACATTCTTGTTATTTTTTACGATTGTCTTAGTTACAAGCTTGGCTAACGGAAATTCGGCGTCGTTCACGTTGGCGCGGCAGGCTTCGAACGTGTTGATGACAGCAATACGGAAATTGTCGGCGACAAAGAACCATTTTCCTTCGGAGAGAGTATATCGGTTGCCGCTGTGCTCGACGGAACCTTGAAGGCATCTGTAGAGGTTCCATTTTCTTATCTGTTCGCCGCTATCGGCGTTGTTGACACTGACAGTATGGACGCTCTTGAGGTCGCTCAAGAACGCAGTTTCTGAGCCCCAGTGTTCATATTCGATATCTTCCAAGGCCATTACACAGTCGGTCAGCGAAAGGTCTGGGTAGTCTGTTCTGTCTCGCCAACCGCCGAAGCGAAACGTGCCGACAACATCCCAATCCAATATTGCGGGTGAGGTAAGGACAAATTCCCCATCATTTGCTTTGACATGAGATAGAAGCTTCATATCCAGTACATCGATAAGACCACGCTCGACGACCGGTTTCATCGCGCCTATAATTTCAAGACCACGGGACTTGTAAGTATCTGCGGAGTACTGAGTTACAGCAGTCTGAAGGAAGGGGCCTAAAAGCGATACGTCTTCTGGGCCAGTAAACCTTAGGCCAGTTGATCCTGAGAGGGTCTTCCCGAGGCTTCCTGTTTCGGCGACTCCCCCAAGCTTCTTGATGAAAGCAAGCGCGCTATCCAAGTCGAAACCGCTTATGCCTGACAGTCGATCTGCTTGCACACGTGATTTTGTACCGGCGGATGGGTTATTTGAGTCCATAAACCTTAAGCTATCTTCCAGTACTTCGTTGGCGGTTATCATTAGCCCGAAATCATTTACTAGAACATTTTCATTTATTGAAAAATATCCTGTTCCAAACGGGATTACGAATTTCTTCCCAGCACGTTCTAGAAACAAAATGGATCCAGAGGACATGTTGTCTAACGACTCTACCTCGGGAAAAGACATATTCAGAAACCCGACCCACTTCGGATCCGTTTTATAACTTGGGATGATCAGAAGTGTCGCTTTCTCAAATCCCTCGATGGCGGCCGCCTTCCAAGAGGCTTTTCCATTGTCTACTCGCTCCTTAGCCTTTGTCGACAAGACATCGGACTCGGAAGCAACGCTATCTTCACACAGATAGAGTGTCAGATTTTGGCCCATATTCCCCTCCCCAGATCTCAGGAGAGTATTCGAAATAGTAGAATGAGCAACCGCCTATTTAACGCCCGACATAGTCGCCTCATATCGAAGACGACGTGACTTAATGTACCCCAGCATAAACAAGCTTGCTTGACACCCGCTGCCATCGCATGTTGACCGCAGTCGGTAGAAATATCTCAATTTGAAAGCTCGCCACTGAACTGCCGCCGACATCTTCTCCCTCGTCCAACCGCAATGTGAATTTTTCGGGCTGACCCGAATGGACGCCATCAAGTAAGCGCCGATGCCTGTCTTTAAGAACGCCTCCCGCTAAGATATCCTCTCACGCGGCTTGGGGAGACATCGCATGCGCACCAATTCTCTAGACACCACCGCAGCAATCGGCCTCGCCATAGGCGGCATCTTCGGCCTTGCCGGCACCTTCGTTGCCAGCGCTCCGCTGCGCGAAACGCTGTGGGCGATCGACGGCGTGGGCATCGTCGTCGCGACCGCGCTGCTCACCATGAAATACCAGCGCCTCGGCAATGATTGCGTCGCGGCCGGCTTCCTGACCTTCTTGGCCGGCGAAAGCCTGCTTTTGTCAGGCGATGCGGCGGGGCTCGAGGCCAGCGTGCCCTCCTATGTCGGCGGCATCTCGCTGTGGGCGGCGGCGCTCATCATGGTCAGCGTTCCGACCACTTTCGCGCTGTGGATGCGGCTGACCGCGCTCGTGGCCGCCGTGCTGTTCCTGGTGTCGGTGGGCATGGTGCTGTGGGGTACGCCATTGCTGCCAACCTCGGCGCCACTGCCCGCCGCCGGCTATCCCTTCCTGGTGCTGACCTTCGCCGGCTGGATCTGGACGCTACTGAGGCCGGCGCGATGAGCGCTTTCGGGCGCAGCGCCGAGACGGTTGAGGGATGCTGCACGGAGTGAGAGGATGGTGTTTTTCTGCTTTGACTAAGTGGCTTTGACGTCTCGCCAAGCTGGAACACCCCGACCTCGCTTCGCGAGGCCACCGCCCTGGGCGAGTCACGGGCCTCGCCCGCCCTTCGGGAAGAACGCTCTTCACCGCAACGAAGCGTGTCCGCTCCGTATTGACATCAGTTACACACGCGCCATTGGGCGCTGAGCAAGCGCGAGAAGCTTTCGGCCGTGACGGCTGTCGCGTGTCCAGTGTCGGTCTGCCCACACTAAAGACGTTCGCCGTTTCCCGGGACGGGTAAGCCTGTCGCCGCCGGTCGCGCGATAAATCCCGGATTGGTACGAATTCATACCAACTGCCCGGCTCGGTTGATCGCGCGGGATAGGCCCGGTACACAAATCGGGCGGCGGACCTTCATCAGGTCGCTAGTGGCCGGCGCGGGGCTCAGGCAATTGTCTCACCGGCATGCGCGCCGGCCATCTTCCCCGGACGATAGGTGAACCAAGGGCGCTCCGCATCGCTCGGGATTCCCGGTGCTGACCTTCGCCAGTTGGATCTGGCGCCAGTTGGATCTGGACGCTGCCGAGGGCCGGGCGGCAGCTGGTACGTCGAGATCAGCCCCCGTCCGCGACAGGAAGAACTGCGTCGGCGCCGCCCCTCACCTGCCTGCCGGCATCCTCTCCCCGTAAACGGGGCGAGGGACGCTGTCATCGCGGCTTTCGCCAATCGCCAAAGCTTGCAGAAATAGCGCCGGCGTTGCGACCAGCCCCTCTCGCCCCGTTTACTGGGAGTTGAGGAGCGGTCCGCATAGCGGACGAAAAGCCAACTGCTTGGCTTTTCGAGCGACGAACGCCGGCAGGACAGTGAGGGGCGGCGCGACGTCCAGGGTTGGCGCCGCGCCCGCGTCAGCTTTCGATCCACACCTTCTCGAAATGCTGTTCGAGCGCCTGGTGCTGTTCGCAGCCTTCTATGCCTTTGCGGTAGGTGCGGTAGACCGAGCGCCAGTAGGGCTGGATGATGATGCCTGAGTCGCGCAAATTCTGCTCGATCTTGGCCATGATCTCCTTGCGGGCCTTGGGGTCGGGCATGGCCAGCGCCTTGTCGAGCAGCTCGTCGAATTCCTTGTTGGCATAGGCGCTTTCGTTCCAGGCCGCGCCGGATTTATAAGCCAGCGCCAGCACCTGGACACCGAGCGGGCGGCCGAGCCATTCGGTGCAGGAATAGGGGAACTTGCTCCAGTCGTTCCAGAAGGTGGCGGCGGGCAGCACGGTGCGCTTGATCTTGAGGCCGGCCTCGCGCATCTGCGCGGCGATCGCGTCACCAGTGGTCTTCTGCCATTCGACATCGACCGAGATCAGATCGTATTCATGGTCCGCCTTGCCGGATTCGGCGAGCAGCTTCTTGGCCTCCGCCACATCGCGCTTGGCCGGGCCGATATCGGCATATTCGGGGTGCATGGGGCCGACATGATGGTTGTCGGCGGGCTTGCCGCGGCCGCCGAGGCCGAGCGCCAGCACGGCCGCATTGTCGACGGCGAGCTGGGCGGCGCGGCGGATCTTGATGTCGTCATAGGGCGCATTGCCGACATTGAAGCGGGCGACGATGGTGGACCCCGTGGCGATCTCGGAATTCTTCAGCCCCATCTTGTCGGTCTGCGAGACGGCGTCGGAAGCGGTCTCGTGGTCGGTGTCGATCTCGCCGGATTCGAAGGCCGACAGCATGGCGTTGGGGTCGGAGCCGTAGTCGATCCACTGGATGCCGTCGAGGTAGAACTCGCCCTTCCACCACGGCTTGTCCTTGCGCTTCACCTCGGCGCCCGTCTCTGCGTCCCATTTGACCAGCTCGCAGGGACCCGTGGTGATCGCCAGAGCCTTCATCGGGTCGCCGTCGCCATCATAGGAGCGGTGCATGATCAGCGCGGGATAGTCGGCCATGCCGGCGATCAGCGAAATGTCGGGTTTTGGCAAATTGAGCTTTATGGTGAAATCGCCGGCCTTCTCGATACCGCCATCGACCACCTTCTTGGTGTCGGCATTGACCAGCGCGCCCATGCGCGCGGCGACCGAATTGCCGGCAACGCCGGCCTCGCACCAGCGGGTGAGGTTGTGGACGACATCGTCGGCATTGAAGGCATCACCGTTTGACCAGGTGATGCCCTTGCGCACATGCAGCGTCAGCGTCCTGGCGTCGTCGCTCATCTCCCATTTTTCCAGCAGCCAGGGCTCGAACGAAAAATCGGTGTTCCAGCGCACCAGATATTCATTGCAGTGGCGCGCGACGTTGGACATTTCGACGCCGTCGAAGGTGCGCGGGTCCTTGAAGCCCTTGACGTTCATGGCGACGCGCAAGGTTCCGCCCTTCTTCGGCTCGGCGGCGCGGGCCGGGGCCGCGGCGATGCCGCCGAGGGCAAAAGCGCCGGCGGCGCTGACGCCGAGCCCGGCCATCAGCGCCAGATATTCGCGGCGGCTGATGCCGCCGGTCCTGAAATCGTCGGCGACGGGTTTGGCCCGCGGGTGAAGCTTGCGGTCGGTCAGCATGAATTTCATCGTCGTTCCCTCTTTTGTTGGTGCATGCCGCCCACAAGTGCCCGGCGGTCATCACAGGCTCGCCAATGCGGGGGCGGCTGCGGCCGCCGGGGGCGCCATTGCCGAGAGGGAATGATAAAGCGGGGTAACGTGGCGAAATGTTCTGGAATCCGCAGGAGTTGTGCGGCGCTCCGCAGGACTGGCAGGGGACGCTCCACGGCCTCTCCTTCGTCATCCACGGGCGGAGCGGTAGCGAAGCGGACGCGCAGACCCGAGGATCCATGCCGCGACCTCAGCCGTGGAGTGCAGCGGAGCAGATTCTGGACCGTGGCAACGCTCGGGAGTCCCGGCATGGATCCTATGGTCTGCGCCGCGTCGCTTCGCTCCTTGCTCCGCCATAGGATGACGAAGAGGGAGGCGGTGGCGCCAGGGCGACGCCAAGCCTACGCCAACAAAAAACCCGGCACGAGGCCGGGTTTTTCAAGCTATCCTGTCAGCCGAGCCTCAGCTCACCTTGGTCTGCGAGGCGGCCTGGTCCTCGGCGATCTTCTGCTGGAACATCTGCGCGAAATCGATCGGGTCGAGCATCAGCGGCGGGAAGCCGCCATTGCGGGTCGCCTCGGCGATGATCTGGCGGGCGAAGGGGAACAGAAGGCGCGGGCATTCGATGAACAGGATCGGCAGCATGTGCTCCTGCGGGAAGCCCGAAATGGCGAAGACGCCGCCATAGACCAGCTCGACGTTGAACAGCACTTCCTGGTCGAAGGAAGCCTTGGCGTTCAGCGTCAGGTTGACGTCGAACTGCTTGTCGGAGAGCGGGTTGGCGTTGACGTTGACGTTGATGGCGATGCCGGGCGCCTTGTCGCGGCCGCGCAGCGAATTCGGCGCGCCGGGGCTTTCGAAGGACAGGTCCTTGACATACTGGGCCAGGACGTTGAGCGAGGGCTGCGTCGCGTTGCCGTTGCCATTGGCGCCGACCGGCGCGTCATCATTGCTGGCCATGAGCCGATATCCTTTTTCCCCTGTGCAGTCTCGCTCACCGAATAATCGGGGCTGACCGAATTGAAATCGGGCGTTCGCTACCATGGCCGGCATGACAAGACAAGGTTTGCCGCCTTGCTTGTCGCGTCGTCATCCCGGGCGAAGCAGGCGCGCAGCTCCGCTCCTTGCTCCGCCCCAGGATGACGAAGAGAAGCCTCAGTCATCCTTCAGCCGCCGCCACGGCGAGTTGTGGTCCGGGCCGCGCTTCAGGTCGTCCTCGCGCGAATAGTCGCCGTCTTCGAGGTCGATGACCTTGTCGCGCTGGCGGCGGAAGCCGCCGGTGGAGAAATCGGTGGCCACGACGATGCGGCCTTTCAGCCTCCTCCAGGCAAGGTCGCGCACCGGCGGCAGGAACAGGAGCAGGCCGATGATGTCGGTGATGAAGCCGGGGATGATCAAAAGGACCGCCGCGACCACGATCATGGCGCCATGGGCGAGCTGGCCGCTGGGGTCGCGGCCGGCAGCCATCTCGGCGCGGATGCGGGTCATGACGCCGAAACCCTGGTGGCGCAGCAAAAGCACGCCGGCGAAGCTCGATGCCAGCACCAGGCCGACCGTGGCCAGCGCGCCGACCTCACGGCCGACGACGACGAAACCGGCGATTTCCAGCAACGGCAGCGCGAGGAGAAAGAAGGGAAGCAGCGAAATGCGCAAGTCTTTACCGACCATTCGATTGTTTTGTCCCGCCGGCGACCAATCGCCGCTGGCACGGAGGCTGTTAGATAGGTATGCCTGCCTTTGATTTGAATGATTGCGCCTTGCGTTCTATATGCTTTGAATGGTGAACGCTATGCGACCGCGGCCTGTCGGCTGGGACGGTCCGGCCTAGAGGCAGGGATTGATTGGCGGAAAATATGGGCTTCTTCGACTTCGGCACGATTTTCTTCCTGATCGCGGCGGTGGTGATCTTCTTCCAGCTGCGCAACGTGCTGGGCCGGCGGACCGGTAGCGAGCGGCCGCCCTTCGATCCCTATACGGCGGCGCGCACCGACAAGGACGCCACGCAGAAGCCCGAAAACGTGGTTTCGCTGCCGCGCAAGCGGGCGCCCGGGGAGCCGGCGCCGGCAGACACCTATACGGCCATCGACGCCTTCGCCAAGCCCGACACCGATCTCAACAAAGGCCTGCGCGCGATCAAGGACAATGATCCGTCCTTCGACCCCAAGGGGTTCGTCGACGGCGCCAAGATGGCCTATGAGATGATCGTCATGGCCTATGCCGACGGCGACCGCAAAACGCTGAAGAACCTTCTGTCGCGCGAGGTTTATGACGGCTTCGTCGCTGCGATCGGCGAGCGCGAGGCCAAGTCGGAAAAAATCCAGTCCTCCTTCGTCGGCATCGACAAGGCCGACATCGTCTCGGCCGAGATGAAGGGCGGCGAGGCGCATGTGACGCTGCGCATCATCAGCGAACTGATCTCGGCGACGCGCGACCAGGCCGGCACGGTCATCGACGGCGACCCCGAAACGGTGGCCGAGGTCAAGGATGTCTGGACCTTCGCCCGCGACACGCGCTCACGCGATCCGAACTGGAAGCTCGTCGCCACCGAAGAAGAAGACTGAGTCCGGAACAGGCGGGCTCCGGTGTCGCTGTCGCCCCTCCTTGTTGAAAGATCCTTCGGCGACCTGCCCGGTTGGGGTGACGACGACCATCTGCCGGCCTTCGAGGCCTTTGCCCGCTCCGCCTTCCATGTGCCGGTAAAAGCCTATCGCAGCGGTGCGCTGGGTGTCGATTTCGGCGCCTTCGCCGAGGCCTATGCGCAAGCGCGCGGCGCCGCGCCGGCGAACCGATCCGAGGCCCGCGCCTTCTTCGAGCGCCATTTCGTGCCCATGCTGGTCCGGCCGGAGACCGGCGCCGGCCTCGTCACCGGCTTCTACGAGCCTCAAGTCGAGGCCTCGCCGGTACGGAGCGAGCATTTTGCCGTGCCGCTGCTGTCGCGTCCGGCCGACCTCGTCGATGTCGACGACGCCAACCGGCCCGCCGGGATGGATCCTTACCTCGCCTTCGCCCGCCGGACCGCCGACGGGCTGACCGAATATCCCGACCGTGGCGTGATCGAGCGCGGCGCGCTCGCCGGCCAGGGACTGGAGATCGCCTGGCTGGCCGACAAGGTCGATGCCTTCTTCATCCATGTGCAAGGCGCGGCGCGGCTTGCCATGACCGATGGCCGGCTTTGCCGCGTCACCTACGCCGCCAAATCCGGCCAGCGTTTCACCGGTCCGGGCAAAATCCTGAGCGAGCTGCGCGAAATTCCGCTCGCCGACGTGACGATGCAGTCGATCCGCGCCTGGTTCAAGGCGCATCCGGAGCGGGTCGACGAGATCCTGTGGCAGAACCGCTCCTATATCTTCTTTCGCGAGGCCGCGGTGGACGACGCCGCGCTGGGGCCGATCGCGGCCGCCAAGGTGCCGCTGACGCCGGGCCGCTCGGTGGCCGTCGACCGGCTGCTGCACACATTCGGCACGCCTTTTTACATCGACGCGCCGACGCTTGCCGCCTTCGACAAACGACCGTTCCGCCGGCTGATGATCGCGCAGGACACCGGCTCGGCCATCACCGGGCCGGCGCGCGGCGACCTGTTCGCCGGCTCGGGCGATGCCGCTGGCGAGATCGCGGGGGTGGTGCGCAACGCCGCCGATTTTTACGCGCTGGTGCCACGCGCGCTGGCCGGGGGCGCAAAATGAGCAAGCGCCCGGATAAACTCAGCGAGGCTGACCGGGTGCTGTGGAGCCTGGTGGCGCGCACCGCCAAGCCGCTCAAGGGCCGCGCCGCCGTGGACATTCCAGACATGGCCGTCGATGCCAGGCCAACGCCCTCGCAACCGGCCCAGCCCGTTGCCAACGCGTCGGGCGCGGCAAAGCCGAAGGTCCAGCATGTCACGCACCGGCTCGACGAGCCGACGCTGGACAAGTTGCAAAAAGGCCGGCTGCCGATCGAGGGCCGCGTCGACCTGCATGGCATGACGCAGGACGAGGCCTATTCGCTGCTGTTCTCGTTCCTGCACCGGGCGCATGCCGGCGGCGTCCGCTATGTGCTGGTCATCACAGGCAAGGGGTCGTCCTCGGGCGGCGATGGCGTCCTGCGGCGCGCCGTGCCGGCCTGGCTGTCGACACCGGCGTTCCGGCCGCTGGTCTCCAGCCACGACCATGCCGCCCGCAACCATGGCGGCTCGGGCGCGCTCTATATCAGGCTGCGGCGGGCACGCTCATGAGGGCTCTCAGGAGGCCGGGCGCATGACGCCGTTCGGCGAGAAGCTGCGCGCGCTGAGGGCCGAACGCGGCGTCAGCCAGAAAGACATGGCGGCGGCGATCGGCGTCAGCGCCGCCTATCTGTCGGCGCTCGAGCATGGCAGGCGCGGCGCGCCGACCTGGACGCTGATCCAGAAGATCATCGGCTATTTCAACATCATCTGGGACGACGCCGAGGAACTGGCGCGGCTGGCCGAAACCTCGCATCCGCGCGTGAAACTCGATACGTCGGGTCTTTCCCCCGCCGCCACCGAACTTGCCAATCTTCTGGCCGAGAACATCGAAAAGCTGGATGAGGCCGCGCTTCTGCGCATCACCGCGTCGATCCGCGCGGCACTCGGCCGGCGATCCTAGAAGCGGGTTTCCGCCCGGACTTTACGACGGCCGGGCGATCGCCCGATCGCAAAACAGCGCCCGCCGGCGAGCAGCCGGCGGGCAGCCGTGGTGAGATCATTTCTTGCCGGCCGTGCTGCCGCCATTGCCGCCACGGCCATGATCGCCATGATCCTGGCCGCCATGTCCGCCGCCCAGGCAGTCCGATGCGCCGGCGGCGCCGCAACAGCGGCCGGCCCACAGGTCGTTGAGGTTGGTGTTGGCGCAGCTTGGAATGGTCTGGCCGGCCAGAGCGGATCCGGTCAGGGCCGAAACGGCAGCGGCGGCGAGAAGGATATTGCGCAGAAAAGCAGTCATTCGAGGTCTCCATGATTGGGTTTCTATCGTCCACGGCTGTGTGTCGCCGGGCGAACGGAAATGGTTCACGGAGAGGTGCGAATTTTTTGGACGGAGGTGCGCGGCGGAGCCTCCTCGTCTTCGTCATCCACGGGCGGAGCGGGAGCGAAGCGGACGCGTAGACCCGAGGATGACGAAGCGCTGAGAGTGCGCAGCCCTAACCGGGCGGCCTTCCCCTACTGTACCGAGCCCACCAGAACCTGCTGGCCGCCGCGGATCGAGACCCAGCGGCCGGTGTTGTCGATCGCCTGGCGCTTGAGGAAGCGGTAGCCGGTCTCGTCCCAGGGCTTGACCTTGTCGGTCAGGTTGTCGAGCACATAGTCGCCGCCGTCGGTGCGCACGGTCAGCACGGCGTGGCCTTCCCCGTCGGGCTTGCGCACCACGGTCATCAAGAGATCGGCGAGCGACATGCCCATGCGGGACAGCTGGCGCCGCTTCTCCAGCACGTAATCCTCGCAGTCGCCGACGCCCTTGTCGGGATAGGCCCAGACCTCGTCCTTGCCGTAGATGTCCATGTCGCTCATCGGCTTGACGGCGGCATTGACCCTTGCGGTGACGTTGACCAGCTTGCGCATCAACCCGTCGGTCAGGACCGCCGGCGCGAGGTTGGCAGGGCGGATCGAGCATTCACCCGGCCGCTGCTTGCAGAAATCGTAATGGCCGATCGGTTGTGAGGTGAGGCCCCCGGTCGCCATCGCGTCCGAAGCCCAGGCCGGTGTCATCCAGCCCCCCGTTAACGCCAGCCCGGCTGCCGCGCATACGCGCAGCCTTCGCGTGATTGAGGAATTCATTGTCCCCGCTCGCCCTGTTGTTAACGAAACGTTAAGGGCGATTTACACTCCGTGTCAATTAAGACATCGAGTTGATTTGCGGCATGGTTACCCGCGGGGAGGGACAGCGGCACTTACGCAACAGAATCGGATCCGCGGCCGGCCCTGTTTCAAAACGCCTACCGCTTGGCGGTGCGGACCAGTTTCGGCTTCACCGCCACCCGGGTCTGGCGGCCATAGCTGGTGATGAAGTCGACGATGCGCGGCACGATCTCCGAGCGGAAGCGCGAGCCGTTGAAGACGCCGTAATGGCCGACCGCCGGCTGCACATAGTGCGCCTTCTTGTCGGCGGGGATGTTGACGCACAGGTCCTGCGCCGCCTTGGTCTGGCCAAGGCCCGAAATGTCGTCGTTCTCGCCCTCGACCGTGAACAGGGCGACGTTGCGGATAACCGACGGATCGATCCTGGTGCCGCGATGCGTCATCTCGCCCTTGGGCAGGGCATGGCGCACGAAGACGGTGTCGACGGTCTGCAGGTAGAACTCCGCCGTCAGGTCCATCACCGCCAGATATTCGTCATAGAAGTCACGGTGCTTTTCGGCGTTGTCGCCATCGTGCTTCACAAGGTGCATGAAGAACTCCTTGTGAGCGATGATGTGGCGGTCGAGATTCATGCTCATGAAACCCGAAAGCTGCAGGAAACCGGGATAAACCTCGCGGCCGAAGCCCGGCACCGGCCAAGGCGCGCGCATGACGACGTTGTCGCGGAACCAGTCGATGCCCTTTTCCTTGGCCAGCAGATTGACGGCGGTCGGGTTGCGGCGGGTGTCGATCGGCCCGCCCATCAGGGTCATCGTCGAAGGGACGAAAGGGTCGCCCTTCGCCTCCATCAGCGCCACGGCCGCAAGCACCGGCACGGAAGGCTGGCACACGCCCATCACATGCGTGTCCGGACCCAGCGTGTGCAGCATGTCGATGACGTAGTCGATATAGTCGTCGAGATCGAAGCTGCCATCGGCCAGCGGCACCATGCGGGCATCGACCCAGTCGGTGATATGGACATCGGCATAGGGCAGCATCGCCTCGACCGTGCCGCGCAGCAGCGTCGCGTAATGGCCCGACATCGGCGCCACGATCAAAAGCTTCGGGTCGGCCTTGCGTCCGGCTGGAACGGCGCGCTCGAAACGGACGAGATTGCAGAACGGCTTCGACCAGACTGTCTTTTCGGTGACAGCGACGCTCTTCCAGTCGACCACGGTCTTGTCCAGGCCGAATTGCGGCTTGCTGTAGCGGCGCGTGGTGCGCTCGAACAGTTCGGCGCCTGCCGCGACCGAACGGCCCCAATGCGTGTGCGAAACCGGGTTGAGCGGATTGGAGTAGAACAACCGGACCGCGTCGGCATAGAGCCGCGCCGGCTGCAGGGCGGCATGGTTCATTTCGTAGAGCTGGTAGAACATCCGTTACCCCGCGACCGAAGGGACGACGAACAGCGCCGATCCCTAGATGTCTCGCGGGGAAGTTAACAACTAATTGCTGCGATGCAATACGTCACGTGGCGTGACTAATGCTAATTTCGTCCAAAGCCTTGAAAACCGGCGCCGGACGGCACAGCCGGCTCAATGTGCAGTGCCGAAATGTGTAGGATATGTGTCAGGCCTTCGCACCGGACGCCGACCATGATCCCGAAAGTTCCCGTTTTGCTCCGCTGGCCCGCGGTGCGGGAGAGATCATGGTCAGGAGACGATCAGATCAGACGCGCGCCATGCAGACGGAAGTCTGACCGGAGCCGATGAAGCCGAGCTGGCCGGCGGCGCCCTTCGACAGGTCGAGCACGCGGCCCTTGATGAAGGGACCACGATCGTTGATGCGCACCACGACGCTGCGGCCGTTGTTCTTGTTGGTGACCCGCAATTTGGTGCCGAAAGGCAGCGTGCGATGGGCGGCGGTCAGCGCCGAGGGGTTCATACGCTCGCCCGACGCGGTTTTCGAGTGCAGCGCGTACCAGGAAGCGCGGCCACACTGGCCGGCGGCGGCGGTTGCCGAAGTGACGGAGGCGCCGACCATCAGGCCAACAGCGATCGTTACCGCGACAAGCGCAGTCTGTTTTGGGGTCTTCATATTTGGGGGATGGCTCCGTTTTTTGACAGACCCCAGCCGTTAGGAAAAGAATAAGGCACGAAATGCGGCGGTGATTTGGCGGTTCCATGGCAAGATCACACGTTTGGAGTCATCGGGTAACAGTCTGTCAGGGACTTTTTGGCGCGCCGAAACCAGTTTCGATCATGTTTTGATCGGCACGAAGGACTTTTATGACAAGATCCAGCGTTGATCTCCAAATAGAAGTCTGCACGATCTGGCCACTTCCTTCGGCTCTTTCATCACGGCGATAGCGCCGCAATCGATCGACTTGAAAAACGGGATCCGACGATGAGACTGACCAAAAATCTGCTGGCCATGATCGTTCTGGCCATGGGCGCCCTGTGGTCGCTGCAAGGCAATGGCGTGGTCGGCGGCAGCTTCATGACCGGCCAGTCGCAATGGCTCTATATCGGTCTCGCCGCCATGCTGGCCGGCCTGGCCGGGCTGGTGTGGGCGAACCGTTCGCCCTGAAACTCTTGTTTGGCGCGATCCCGGACGGAAAAGTCGTTTCATACTTTTCCGAAATGATCTTAACCGAACAACTGGTCGAGAATCCTGCCTTCGAGACGGGCAAGCTCGGCGGAACCGCGGCGGCGCGGCCGTTCCAACCGGCACATCCAGATCGAACGCGATCTTGCCGCAGCTGACCACCACCACCCGGTCGGCGAGCGCAACCGCTTCGGCGACATCATGCGTGACCAGCACGGCGGTGAATTTCTGGGCAATCCAGATACGCTCAAGCAATTGCTGCATCTCGATACGGGTCAGCGCGTCGAGCGCCAGGACCTGCGGGTGACCGACCAGCGCGCGGGCCAGCGCCACGCGCTGCTTCTGGCTGCCGGACAGCACCGAGGGCCATTCATCGGCTCGGTCGGCGAGGAACCTCGCCCAGAATGCCGAGCGCGCGTTGCCTTGCTTCCGAGCCGGAGGCGATGCCGGTCAACCCGACCTGAACGAGAATTCCGATTTGGCACCTCCTCCAGCAAATCGATGCTTCAAAGGTGGAAGAATTTAAAATCACGTTCCGCGCGCCGACGATTAAGTATATTAACCTTATCAACATAGGAGTGATCGACGATGACAGGCCACACCCCGCCTATCGGGCAATTGCCGGCGTCGTCGGATCCCGGCTGCAAGCCTCCGTGCAGGCAAGCCACGCTTCTGTGTCCCTGGCGTCACAAGACGGGCCTAAAGTCATCGCAACGGCTTGAAAACCAAACAAGATCAACCGCAATTGGCTTGTATATCATGTCACTAGAATTTACGTGTCATGAATGCTTCGGCGCGGCGGGGAGGCACGCCAGGCGTTTCGCAACGGATGGCCTAGGGCCATCGCATGACAGAGAAACGTTCGATTCATGCTCACCAAAAAAGGCAAGTACGGCCTCAAGGCGCTCGTCCATCTCGCGCGGATGCCGGCCGGACAGCTCGCCTTCGTCGGCGATATCGCGACCGGCAACAACATCCCGAAGAAGTTTCTCGACGCCATTCTCGGCGAGCTGCGCAATGCCGGCTTCGTCCAGAGCCGCAAGGGCAAGGAGGGCGGCTACCGCCTGGCGCGGCCCGCCGACGAAATCAGGGTCGGCCACGTCGTGCGCGTCCTCGACGGGCCGCTGGCCCCGATCCCCTGCGCCAGCCGCACACAATATCAGCGCTGTGAAGACTGCAACGAGGCGACATGCCAAGTCCGACATCTGATGCTCGAGGTCCGGCAGGCGATCGCCGAGGTGCTCGACCAGCGCAGCCTCGCCGAGATGCGCGACATCGCCGACGATCTTACGATCGCGAAGGACGCCGACGATCTTACGATCGCGTCGGGCATGAGCGACCTCCCGGTCGCGCGGGACGACCTGCCGGTCGTGGCCCAGGCCTGAAGCCGGCGCCTGGCACGGGGCTCGCTTGCGCATGACCGGGCGGACCGATTCCATCACCCCCAGTTCCATCATCATCGTTGGCGGCGGCGCCAGCGGCGTGGTGCTGGCCGCCCATCTGCTCAAATCGCCCAATCCGGACCTGCGCGTCACACTGATCGAAAAGCGCCCGCATTTCGGCCAGGGCATCGCCTATTCGACGCTGCTGTCGGCGCATGTGCTGAATGTCAGTGCGGCCGGCATGAGCGCCTATGCCGACGATCCCGGCAATTTCTGGCGCTGGCTGCTGGAACGGGGGCTGGCGACACCGGAGCAGGCTCCGGTCTACGCGCCGCGCAGCCTCTATGCGCGCTATCTCAAGGAATTGCTCGACGATCTGGAGACGCGCGAGCGCGAGACCGGCCGGCTGCGCCTGATCCGCGAGGAGAGCCTGTCGATTTCGCCCACCGGATCCGGCGTCGAGGTGGCGCTCGCCAATGGCACCAGCGTGGTTGCCCATCTTGCCGTGCTGGCCACCGGCCATGACGAACAGCCCGCGCAGGGCCATGCGATCCGGATGGGCTCGGAGGCCGATACCGCGCTCGATCCGGACAGCCGGATCGTGGTGCTGGGCACCGGGCTCAGCATGGTCGATGCCTTCCTTTCCCTGGAGCAGCGCGGCCATCGCGGCGACATCATCGCGGTGTCGCGGCGCGGCCTGCTGCCCTCGCCGCACCGCAAGGGCAATCCGATCAAGCTCGACGTCGCCGATATCCCGCTCGGCACCCAGCTCTCCTATTTCGTCGGCTGGTTCCGCGACCTCATCCGCGAGAACCAGAAGGCCGGCGTCGACTGGCGCGACGTCGTCGACGGCCTGCGCCCCTTCAACCAGAAGATCTGGCAGAACTGGCCCGCCTCGGGCAAGCGCCGCTTCGTCGAACACACCAAGGCCTGGTGGGACATCCATCGCCATCGCATGGCACCCGAGGTCTACGCCAGGGTGACGGAGGCCGTGCAATCGGGACGCATCCGGCCGATCGCCGGGCGCGTCGTCGGCGTCACGCCGGGCGACGGTTTCGCGGTCGAGGTCCAGTCGCGCCACACACAGCGTCTCGAAACATTCGACGTCGCCCGCATCTATGATTGCTCCGGCATCGTGCGCGACATCTCGACCTCGTCGAACAGCGTGGTGCGCTCGCTGGTCGACCGCGGCCTGGCGCGTCCCGATCCGCTGCGCATCGGCCTCGACGTCTCGGCCAATTGCGAGATTATCGCCGCCGACGGCACCGTCTCGCGAAAAATCCTCGCCGTCGGGCCGTTGACGCGCGGCACCTTCTTCGAGATCGACGCCATTCCCGATATCCGCGTCCAGTGCGCCAGGCTGAGCAAGCTGTTGCTGGGATAGAGCAATTCCGGCGGCGATCGTATATTTGGCAGACCCGCATCCGGCTCAACCCGAAAGCGTCTTCCGCGATCGCACCATAGTCGGCTGAGTGCAGTCTGGTATTTAGCCCAGGTGGCCCTATCTGGGCCGAACAACTTCCGTTCTTAGCTATAAGACGGCAGGACTAAGGTCTTGCGCACCGGTAGGCCTTGGTCCGAGGGGCCTTCAAACGTTCCGGACTTGTCCATTGGACGTTCCGCACTTTAGCCAATTAAGATATTCACGGCTTGACGCAGACCTCTTCCAAAGGGAGCGCGATGCTCCCGCCTTCGACTGGATTTCCTCCCCGAAATGCCGACATCGCACCCCCCCAGGTTGCGATTTCAAGCTGGCCATGGGCTACCCCACGAAAAAGAATGGCCGGTGCGGGGATGCTTGGGTTGAAAGCGGGTCGCACCGGCCATTGCGGGTTAGGCTTCGATTTGGGATCGTCTCCCGCATGACCAAGCTATATGTATATTAGCTATTGCTCAACTAAGACTGAAGTCCCTTCCGCTGTCCGCCGGACGAGACGGTTCAGCCGCCCAATGCCTCACGCACGGCGCGCGCGGTCTCGGCGCCGGAAAAGTTCTGCTGGCCGGTGATCAGGTTGCCGTCGCGCACTGCAAAGGCGCGCCACAGGCCGGCCTGGATGTAGTTGGCGCCGATCGCCTTGAGCTCATCCTCGATCCGCCATGGCATCAAATGTTTTCCGCGCTCCAGCGCGTCCATCCGCCAGGTCGCATTGTCGGCAAAATCCTCCTCGATATTGGCGAACCCGGTCACCGTCTTGCCGGCGGCGAGCAGCGATCCATCGGCGCGCCTGGCATAGCGCAGCAGCGCCGTGCCATGGCAAAGAGCTGCCGCCACCTTGCCCGCTTCATGGAAGGCAACGAAGGTTCGCTGCAGCTCGAAAACGATGATAACGCCGCCGACATCGGCGCGCGCATAGTTTTCGCGCACAATGCCCGCCTTCCACAGCCGCCAGACATTCGAGACTTCATCGCGCAGATGGGGCTTCAAGTCGTCGAGGGTGACGCCGGGTTTGAAGTTGTCATAGGCGAGGATCTTCATCGGCCGTCTCCTTGTGCTGGTATGGCGTATGTTCGGCTAGCATGGCGAAATCGGCGGCTTCAACGAACGAGATGGTTCGTTGAACGGGCCTGAGGGCGCGGCGCTTGGGCGTTAAGGGGGGCGCCGTCCCGCCGGCGTCTCGATCCGGCACCGCACCGCTTCGCCCTGATGGGCCGCTGGAATTTCATTCCCCGTCTGGCCGCCGGATTGGCACGATCTATCTTCTTTCCAACTGCGATCGGCTGGAAAAGACGCTAGGTTGATCCATGGAGGCTCCGACATGAGCGAGCACAGAAAAGCCACTGCCGACGGCGCCCCGTCGGACACCGCAACATCCCGCCTGCGCCCGCCCTTTGCGTCGGTGCTCGATCTCATTGGCCAGACGCCCATCGTCGAGTTGACCAAGTTCGACACGGGAAAATGCCGGCTGTTCATCAAGCTCGAGAGCCAGAATCCGGGCGGCTCGATCAAGGACCGCATAGCGCTGTCGATGATCGCGGCGGCCGAGAAGGATGGCAGGCTGAAGCCCGGCGGCTCCATCGTCGAGGCGACCGCCGGCAATACCGGCCTTGGCCTCGCCCAGGTCGGCATCCCCAAGGGCTACCGCATCATCCTGGTGGTTCCAGACAAGATGTCGCGCGAAAAGATCCAGCATCTGCGCGCGCTCGGCGCCGAAGTGCACATGACGCGCTCCGATGTCGGCAAGGGTCATGCCGAATATTACCAGGACATGGCGGAGAAGATCGCTGCTGAACTGCCCGGCGCCTTCTATGCCAACCAGTTCGCCAACCCGGCCAACCCGCTGGCGCATGAGACGACCACCGGCCCGGAGATTTTCGCGCAGCTTGACGGTGATGTCGACGCGGTGGTGGTCGGCGTCGGCTCGGGCGGCACGCTGACCGGGCTTGGCCGCTTTTTCGCCAAGGCGTCGCCGAAGACGGAGATGGTATTGGCCGATCCGGTCGGCTCGGTGCTGGCGCCGCTGATCAAGACCGGCAAGATGGAAGAGGCGGGAAGCTGGACCGTCGAAGGCATCGGTGAGGATTTCGTGCCGCCCAACGCCGATTTGTCGCTGGTCAGGAAAGCCTATTCCATCACGGACAAGCAGAGCATGCTGGCCGTGCGGGATCTGTTGTCCCGGGAAGGCATCCTGGCCGGTTCTTCCTCCGGCACGCTGCTGTCGACCGCCTTGCGCTATTGCCGCGAACAGACGATGCCCAAGCGCGTCGTCACCTTCGTCTGCGACAGCGGCAACAAGTACCTGTCAAAAGTGTTCGACGATTTCTGGCTGGCCGAGCAGGGGCTGGCCGAACACGAGCAGCATGGCGACCTGCGCGACCTCGTCATGCGCACCCACCGCACCGGCGACACGGTCTATGTCGGCCCGGACGAGAGCCTGCTCAACGCCTATGGCCGCATGCGCCGCTCCGACGTCTCGCAACTGCCGGTGCTCGACAATGGCAAGCTGGTCGGCATCGTCGACGAAAGCGACATCCTGGCCCATGTCGACGGTCCCTATGACGGACGCTGGGAGCGCTTCAGCGGCCCGGTGAGAACGGCCATGACCTCCAACCTGCACACGCTGCAGGCCAGCCAGACGCTGGACGCGCTGCTGCCGGTGTTCGACCGCAACGAGGTCGCCATCATCTTCGACGGCGACGAGTTCGTCGGCCTGATTACCCGTATCGACCTGATCAACCATCTGAGGCGCCGCGCAAAATGACCACATCCGGCAAGAACCGCCTGGCCTTCTCCACCCGCACCATCCATGGCGGCCAGAGCCACGATCCGCTGACAGGTGCTGTGATGGTGCCGATCTACGCCACCTCGACCTACGGCCAGCAATCGCCCGGCGTGCACAAGGGTTTCGAATATGCCCGCAGCCAGAACCCGACGCGCTTCGCCTTCGAGCGCGCCGTGGCGGACCTGGAAAGCGGCTCGGCGGCCTTCGCTTTTGCTTCCGGCCTGGCATCGATCGCCACCGTGCTGGAACTGCTCGATTCCGGCGCCCATATCGTCGCCACCGACGACATCTATGGCGGCTCGTTCCGGCTGATGGAGCGGGTGCGCAAGGGCTCGGCCAACCTGCAGGTGAGCTTCGTCGACTTCACCGACCTTGCGGCGGTAGAGGCGGCGATCCGGCCGGAGACCAAGATGCTGTGGGTCGAGACGCCGACCAATCCATTGCTGCGCATCGTCGACCTCGAGGGCGTCGCGGCGCTCGCCAAGCGCAAGGGAATCCTCTCGGTCGCCGACAACACCTTCTGCAGCCCCTATATCCAGCGGCCGCTGGAGCTCGGCATCGACATCGTCGTCCACTCGACGACCAAATATCTGAACGGCCATTCCGACATGGTCGGCGGCGTCGCTGTCGTCGGCGACAACAAAGATCTCGCCGACCGGCTGAAATTCCTGCAGAACGCCATCGGCGCCATATCGGGTCCGTTCGACAGTTTCCTGGCGCTGCGCGGTTTGAAGACCCTGGCGCTCAGGATGGAGCGCCATTCCGCCAATGGCCTGAAAATCGCGCAATGGCTGGAAGCCCGCAGGGATGTGCGCCGCGTCATCTATCCCGGCCTTGCCAGCCATCCGCAGCACGCCATAGCAGTCCAGCAGATGCATGCCTTCGGCGGCATGATATCAGCGGTGCTCGATCGCGATCTTGCCGGCACGAAGCGCTTCCTCGAACGCACGCAGCTGTTCACGCTGGCCGAAAGCCTCGGCGGGGTGGAGAGCCTGATCGAACACCCGGCGCTGATGACGCATGGCTCGATCCCCGCCGGGAAGCGGGCGGAGATCGGAATATCGGATTCGCTGGTGCGGTTGTCGGCGGGCATCGAGGACGGCGATGATCTTATCGCGGACCTGGATCAGGCACTGGGGGGCTGAGTGGCTCTCGGCACCGCCGAGAAGCGCCGGTGGCAGCCTGCACCGCGAGGTTGGGGTTCTTTCACGGACGTCGCGGCTCAACGGTGAAGATCAGCAGCCGCATAGAGCAGCGGTCGGCCAAACACCGTTGACCCCAACCGCCATTCGCCCGAGATGTAGCGCCCATGGCCATGCACGAACCACCCACAGACGCACCCCTCACCTTCGCGGTGCTGGTGTTCCCCGGCTTTCCGATGATGGCGTTCAGCTCCGTCATCGAGCCGCTGCGCGCCGCCAACATACTGGCGAAGCGGGAATGCTACCGCTGGATCATCGTCGGGGCGACGCAGGATCCGGTCGAGGCTTCCAATGGCGTCGTCATCCAGCCGGGGTTTTACGCCGAGGCCGCACCCAAGGTCGACCGCATCGTGGTCTGCTCGGGAGGCGATGCCGACCACCTCGTGGCGGAGGACGCGGCGAGCTGGATCCGCCGCAGCCTGCGCGCCGGCGCCCATATCGGCGCGGTGGCGGACGCGGCGTTCTTCCTGGCGCGCGCGGGCCTGCTCGACGGCCATGCCTGCACCTTGCACTGGACCAGCCAGGCGGCCTTCACCGAAGCCTTCCCCAACATCGAGCTTAGACGCGACCTCTATGTCATCGACCGCAAGCGCTTCACTTCGGCCGGCGGCGTCGGCAGCCTCGACATGATGCTGGAGATCATCACCCGTGACTACGGTGCCGAGCTGGCCGCCGGCGTCGCCGAGTGGTTCGTGCACAGTCCCTTGCGATCGAGCGTCGACCGCAAGCTGATGCCGCTGCGCCTGCGTACCGGGGTGCAAAACGAGCTTGTGCTGTCGGCCATCGCCATCATGGAGGATGCGGTGGAGGAACGGCTCGGCATGGCGGAGCTGACCGCGCGGCTTGGCGTGTCGTCCGACAAGCTCGAACGCAGCTTCCGCTCCGAACTCGCCATCTCGCCCAACGGCTACTACCGGCGGCTCCGGCTGAAGCGCGCCGCAGATCTCTTGGCGCATTCGACGCTTGCCGTGCGCGACGTGGCGCTGGCTTGTGGGTTTGCCTCGATGTCGAGCTTTGCGCGGGCTTTTCGCGAGGAGCATGGGCACGCGCCGAAGATGGCGCGAAGGCATTAGGACTAGGATTGGCTGGTGCCGTCCACGGTTGAACTTGGCAAAAAGCGGAACATCAAACCCGCGATCCGAAGGAACCTTGTCACTTGGGACACATCAATTGCGTTCGATCTTCTACACCGGAATTAAAGGCGAGAACTGTATTCGAATCTTGGGAACTTCTGACGAGGATAAAATGTACATCTTGATTGGCGACAAACGAGCTGTCGTAAGATGGCCCATTTTCGTCGGGATTATCGCTATCCTGTTTGTGCTTCTACTCTGGTCGACCCATCGGGCTTCGACATCAAACTCTGTGATAGTGATGAACTTGTTCTTTGTATCTGGGCTGGGCATAGTCTATTTTTGCCTTCGTCACGACCGCGAAGAAAGCTGCTGGAAACCTTGGGAAGTTTTTCTAAGCTCACCTATCCAGTTTACGATCTTTTTGTACCTGATTTATGGGTCGACGGGGTTGGCTTTTACAATACGAGACGAAATTGCGAATACTCTACCCCACTTTTCGTTCCTGTTGATCTGCTTGCTAACGATCTTTCCGGACGCGTTCCTTTTTCTGCGCGCAAGGGCAAGCAATGGGCGCCCCATCGTTGAAAAGGCGAATCGTGTTGCCTTTTGGATGGTGATCGTCGCTCTTTTTGTGCCGCTCGCTGTGGGATTCCTCTCGGGAGACTAATGACGCCTCGGCTGAAACGCGCCGCCGATCTGCTGGCGCATTCGACATTGGCCGTGCGCGACGTGGCGCTGGCTTGTGGGTTTGCCTCGATGTCGAGCTTTGCGCGGGCTTTTCGCGAGGAGCATGGGCACGCGCCGAAGATGGCGCGCGGCATTAGATTCCTCAGTGCACTACTTTCAAATGCTGGAGCAACAGCGCCCCCCTCTGTCCTGCCGGACATCTCCCCCTCAAGGGCAGGGCTATCGCATATGAGTGATGGCATTGATGAGATAGTCGTCATTCCAGGCGCATTTCTTGATACGGTGGCTGATCGGGACTTTGTCTGTGTCGGCGATTTGGAGGATGTTTCTGGCGATGCGGTTGAGGAGCGCGGTGTT
>NZ_VFUR01000017.1:0-120410 GCF_006441095.1 Mesorhizobium sp. B2-5-4
CCGAATCATCCCTCTTCATTCCTTACGCACGGAATCACCAACCCGGTTCCGTGCAAAGGCCTCACAAGGGGAGAAGGAAGAGACGCCTCACCCAACCCTCACCAGCACCGCACTTTCGAATTCCAGCACCTTGCCGCCGGTCGAATCGGAGGCCTCGCAGAGCAGCGCCAGCAACCGCCAGCCGGGGCGGGACGCGATGGGGCGGTGGGAAAGGGCCGTGCGCGTGAAGGTGATGGTTTGCCCGGCGTAGACGGGCTTCAGCCATTTCAGGTTCTTGAATCCGGGCGAGGGGCCGAATTCGGGCACCGGGCCGTCCCAGCCTTCGGCGTCCAGGCGGGTCTCCAGGTTCAGCTTCATCCAGGTGGCCGCAGTGTGCCAGCCGGAGGCGCAGAGCCCGCCGAGCACGCTCTTCCTCGCCGCCTCCTCGTCGATATGAAAAATCTGCGGGTCGTATTTGCGGGCGAACGCCTTGATCGCCTCGGGTTCGAATGTGTGCGAACCGAGTGTGACGGTCGTGCCGATGCGGAAGAATTCATCCAGCGTCATGATGCATTCCCCGCGGCATCGCGCGTCAGGAACATGACGGAGTTCTCAAGCTCGAAGACGCTTTCGCCGCGCTGGTTGACGAGTTCGCTGCGCATGGTCACGAAGCCGAGCTGCGGCTTCGACTTCGACAGGCGTCCGGCCAGAACCACGAGGTTGCCCCGCAGCGTATCGCCGGCGAGCACCGGCTTCTTCCATTTGACCTGATCGACGCCGGGCGCGCCCTGACAGGTGGAGTCCAGCAAGAAGGCATCGCACAGCATGCGCATGAACATGGCGCAGGTGTGCCAACCCGAAGCCGAGAGGCCACCGAGGATGCTGGCCTTGCCGGCCTCCTCGTCGAGATGCATCGGCTGGGCGTCGAACTCGCTGGCGAACTCGATGATCTCGGCCGCGCTCACCTGTTTGGTGCCGAGGTCGAACTTGGCCCCTTCGACGAAGTCCTCATAGGCCCATGTCTTTCCGGTCATGGTCTGCAAATCCGGTTGTAGAATGCGCGATCCCTTTGGATCGGGAAACCCGGATGCAGGCCGCGGGCGGTTTGGTCAAGGCCTTTCTGGTGAGCCAGCCCGCGTGATCGGGCCCGCCGCGTCGGTCAGAGCCCAGCCGCCGCGCCTCCGATCGCGCCGATGAGCATGGAGCACGACAGGTCCGGCTTCGTTTTCGCAACGGGCGCTACGCGAGATCGTCAACCGAGACATTGAGGGCGGCGGCGATGCGCTTGATCGTGTCGAAGGTACCGTCGCGGGTGCCCGTCTCAATCTGCGAGAGATAGCCTGCGCTGATCTCTGTCTTTTCAGCGAGGTCGCGAGCCGACATCCCGCGATGCTCGCGCCAGACGCGGACCTTATTCTCGCCGTCCAGGATGCGGTTGACGACGGCGGCCGGGATAAGCTCTTCCTCGCCGGAGCGATCTTTTGCTTGATCTGATCTAGGTTTGAATGTCGGCCGCGTCCTCCGCCGCTTCAACAAGGCTGTCGTAGTCGGCGAGTGGCAGAATGGCCATACGGTCCCCGTTCGGCGTGGTAATGATGGTGGGCTTGTTCATGTCCTCAGTCCTCGTAGACAGCCCGCGACAACCATGCCGCAGGGATGGTGCTATCCAGCCGAAGGGGGGCCGCTCTATGACGACCTCCTCAGGTGTTGAACTTGAACAGCATGACGTCGCCGTCCTGGACGACGTATTCCTTGCCTTCATCGCGTGCCTTGCCGGCTTCCTTGGCCGCCACTTCGCCGCCCAGCGTGACGAAGTCGTTGTAGGCGATGGTCTGGGCGCGGATGAAGCCGCGTTCGAAGTCGGTGTGGATGACGCCAGCGGCCTGTGGGGCCTTGTCGCCCTTGTGGATGGTCCAGGCGCGCGTTTCCTTCGGCCCGGCGGTGAAATAGGTGATCAAATGCAACAGGTCGTAGCCGGCGCGGATGACCTTGTTCAGGCCAGGCTCGTCGAGCCCAAGCGAGGACAGGAACTCCATCTCTTCCTCGTCCGAGAGCTGGGCGACTTCGGCCTCGATCGCGGCCGAGATCACCACGGTGCCGGCGCCCTGCGCGGTGGCCATCTTCTCCACGGCCCTGGTGTGCTCGTTGCCGGTCGCGGCATCGACCTCGGCGACGTTGCAGACATAGAGCACGGGATGCGAGGTCAAGAGGTTCAGGCCCTGCAGGATGCGCAGGTCCTCCGCCGAAATCCCCTTGAGCAGGATGCGGGTGGGCTTGCCGGCCTGCAGCAGCTCGAGTGCCGCCTCCATCATCGGCAATACGGTCGTCGCTTCCTTCTCCTTGCTGCCCGCGCGCTTGCGGATCTGGACGATGCGGCGCTCGATGCTGTCGAGGTCGGCGAGCATCAGCTCGGTCTCGACCGTCTCGGCGTCGGCGACAGGGTCGATGCGGCCCTCGACATGGGTGATGTCGTCATCCTCGAAGCAGCGCAGCACATGCACGATGGCGTCGACCTCGCGGATGTTGGCGAGGAACTGATTGCCCAGCCCTTCGCCCTTGGAGGCGCCGCGCACCAGGCCGGCAATGTCGACGAAGGAGATGCGCGTCGGAATGATCTCCTTCGACTTGGCGATTTCGGCGATCTTCTGCAGGCGCGGATCGGGCACCGCCACCTCGCCGGTGTTCGGTTCGATGGTGCAGAAGGGATAATTGGCGGCCTGCGCGGCGGCCGTCCTCGTCAGCGCGTTGAAAAGCGTCGACTTGCCGACATTGGGCAAGCCAACGATGCCGCATTTGAAACCCATTTTGTCCGGTCCTATCGGGAAAAAGCGAAATTTGATGAGGGCTATGGGCGATAGGGGTTAGGAACGTCAAGCCCTGTAAGGCCACATGCGCCTACGCTTCAGTCCTTGTTGCCGAAGAGTTTCTTCAGCATGGCGGCCATCGGGCCGGTCTCGGGCAGTTTGGCGGGCGCCTGCTGGGGGCGCGCCTGGCGGACATGGCTTTGCTGTTTCGGGCTTTGCTGTTTCGGGCTCGACTGCTTCTGCGCCGGCTTTTCCGGTTCGACGCCCGCCTTACCCTGGACGGCAAGAGCGGCCTTGTTCATGAAGCCGGATTCGTCGCCCTTGACGATCATCGCCGCATTGTCGGCGATCGCATCGAGCAGCGGGTCGAGCCAGTCGCGGTCGGCCTTGGCGAAGTCACCGAGCACATGATGCTGGACCATTTCCTTGACGCCGGGATGGCCGACGCCGATGCGCACGCGCCGATAGGCGTTGCCGACATGGCCGTCGATCGAGCGGATGCCGTTGTGGCCGCCGGCGCCACCGCCGGTCTTGATACGCAGCTTGCCTTCGGCAAGATCGATCTCGTCATAGAAGACGGTGAGGGCGGAAAGGTCGAGCTTGTAGAAGCGCAGCGCTTCGCCGACGGACTGGCCGGACAGGTTCATGAAGGTCTGCGGCTTGATCAGGATGATCTTTTCGCCGCCGAGCGTGCCTTCGGAAATCAGGCCCTGGAACTTCTTCGACCAGGGCGAAAAGGAATGGCGGCGGGCGATAGCGTCCGCCGCCATGAAGCCGACATTGTGCCGGTTTTCAGCGTATTTCGCGCCCGGATTGCCGAGGCCTGCAAAGACAAGCATCGTCGCCTCCGGGCGTGAAAAGAGTTACTTCTCTTCGGCGGCGGGAGCCGCTTCGGGAGCCGCAACCTCAACCGTCTCTTCCGTCTCCGGCTTCATCGCCGAAGAGCCGGCAACGGTCGCGATGGTGAAGTCGCGGTCGGAGATGACCGGCTTGACGCCGGCCGGCAGCTTGACCGCCGAGATGTGGATCGAATCGCCGATGTCGGCACCGGTGAGATCGACGGTGATGAATTCCGGGATCGCATTGGCCGGGCAGTGGAACTCGACTTCGTGACGCACGATGTTGAGCACGCCGCCGCGCTTGATGCCGGGCGACTTGTCTTCATTGATGAAGTGCACGGGAACATCGACGTTGACTTCGGTGTCCTTGCCGATGCGCAGGAAGTCGACATGGACAGGGAAATCCTTGACCGGGTCGAGCTGGAAGTCCTTCGGCAGGACCTGGATCTTCTTGCCGTCGACATCGATCGTGGCGACCGTGGTCAGGAACCCGCCGCCATGGATCTTGTAGTAGATGTCCTTGTAGGTGAGCGCGATCGCCAGGGGAGGCTGTCTGTCACCGTAGATTACTGCAGGCACTTTACCGTTGCGGCGAACTGCACGGGCGGACCCCTTACCGACCTGTTCGCGCGCTTCGGCCTTGAGCTCGTAAGTATCGTGGCTCATGGCTTTTCCTTTCGCGTGTTATGGAGCGCCTACGGTTGGCGATGTGCCAGGCCGTAAACGTCGAAAGCCGCCAGACCTCGGCGCGCCCGAATGCCGGAAACCGCAGCGAGCGGATCTTTGTTCGGGATCACAAGGGGAAGGCAGCCTTCCGCCGCGTTGCCTCCAAGGGTGTCTACGCGGGTGGCGGCTCTATAGCGGAAGGCGGGCAGGCGTGCAAGCGGAGGTGGGAAAGGCCGTCGTTAACGGTCGCCGCTCAAGGCATCGCGCAGTGCCTGGACCTGCCGGTTCAGGGCGTCGAGCTCGGCCAGCGTCATGCCCGAGCGCTCAACCAGGGTTTCGTTCAGGCAATTGCACTGGACGAGCAGCTTGCGGCCGGCTGATGTCAGGTCGACCTGTACCTGGCGCTCGTCGGTCTGGCTGCGCTGGCGGGTCACCAGGCCGGATTGTTCCATGCGCTTAACCAGCGGCGTGACCGTGCTCGATTCCAGAGCGAGCCTGTGCGCGATCGTGCCGACAGACATCCCGTCAGCCTCGCCCAGCACGTTGAGCACGAGATATTGCGGATAGGTGATGCCCATCTCGTCCAGCATCGGCTTGTAGGTGCGATTGATCGCCATGCTGGTGGCGTAGAGCGTGAAGCACAGCTGATTGTCCAACGGGAGAGGCACGACGCATTCCTTTGCCGATTAAACGCCTAAAATATGTACTGCAAAAAATGATATCGCGATACATATTTTTTATAGACACGGGGATCAAGCTGCGTTAGCGATATCTCTATCGTGATATTGTTTATCGCGATACCAATCGAACGGAGATTGAGATGACCTCGCAGACCAAATCAGGCTCAGGCAGCGGCACGATCACCACCAAGGACGGCACGCAGATCTATTACAAGGACTGGGGAACCGGCCAGCCCATCGTCTTCCATCACGGCTGGCCGTTGAGCAGCGACGACTGGGACGCCCAGATGCTGTTCTTCCTGTCACAAGGCTACCGCGTCATCGCCCATGACCGCCGCGGCCATGGCCGGTCGATGCAGACGGATATCGGCAACGAGATGGACACCTATGCCGCCGATGTGGCTGAACTTGTCGTGCATCTCGACCTTAGGGATGCCATCCATGTAGGCCACTCGACCGGCGGCGGCGAGGTGGCGCGCTATGTCGCCCGGTATGGTGCGGGCGGCCGTGTTGCCAAAGCGGCCTTGCTCGGCGCGGTGCCGCCGATCATGCTCAAGACCCCAGCCAATCCCGGCGGCCTGCCGATCGAGGTGTTCGACGGCTTCCGCGCAGGCGTTGCCGCCAACCGCGCGCAGCTTTACGTGGATGTTCCCGCCGGCCCGTTCTACGGCTTCAATCGCCCGGATGCGCAGGTTTCGCAAGGTGTGATCGACAACTGGTACCGCCAGGGCATGATGGGTGGCACCAAGGCGCACTATGACTGCATCAAGGCCTTTTCGGAGACAGACTTTACCGAAGACCTGAAGAAGATCGACGTGCCGGTGCTGGTCATGCATGGCGATGACGACCAGATCGTCCCCATTGCCGACTCGGCGCTGTTGACCATCAAGCTGCTCAAGAAGGGCGAGCTCAAGGTCTACAAGGGCTTTCCGCACGGCATGGCCACGACCCACGCCGAAATCATCAACGCCGACCTGCTGGCCTTCTTCAAGGCCTGAATCCTTCCCGCCTGAATGGCAAAGGCACCCGCCATATGGCGGGTGCCTTTGCCTGGATACAGCTCGGATGATTTTATGCGGCTGCCTGCGCCTTGCGGGCCTCCTTCATGTTGGGCAGGAACACCGTCAGCAGTCCCAGGAACGGCAGATAGGAGCAGATCTGGAAGACGAAATCGATGCCCTTCATGTCGGCGACGACGCCAAGCACGGCGGCCGCGATGCCGCCGACGCCGAAGGCGAAGCCGAAGAAGATGCCGGCGATCGTGCCGACGCGGCCCGGCACCAGTTCCTGCGCGAAGACGACGATGTTGGAGAATGCCGACGACAGGATCAGGCCGATCAGCACGGTCAGCACCATCGTCCATTCCATGTTGGCGTAGGGGAGCGCCAGCGTGAAGGGCAGGACGCCGACGATCGAGAACCAGATCATCGCCTTTTGTCCATAGCGGTCGCCGAACGGACCGCCAAGCAGGATGCCCAGCGCCGAAGAGCCGAGGAAGAGAAACAGCATGACCTGCGACATCTGCACCGAAACGCCGAACTTATGGATGGAGTAGAAGGTGTAGTAGCTGGCCAGGCTGGCGATGTAGGCGTTCTTGGTCAGCACCAGCAAGGTCAGCACCACCAAGGCCCACACCACTTTGCGGCGCGGGAAGGGCGAGACGAAGCTTGCCGTCTTGCGATTGCCTTGCGCGGCGCGCAGACGGCTGTACCAGCCGCCGACCTGCCACAGGATGACGATGCCGATCAGCGAGCCGACGGCGAACCAGGCGATGCTGGTCTGGCCGAAGGGCACGACGATGAAGGCGGCCAGCAATGGGCCCATGGACTGGCCGAAATTGCCGCCGACCTGGAACAGCGACTGCGCCAGGCCAAACCGGCCGCCGGATGCGAAGCGGGCGATGCGCGAGGACTCCGGATGGAAGATCGCCGAGCCGATGCCGATCAGCGAGGCGCCGATCAGGAGGAGGTAGTAGTGCCCGGCATAGGCCAGCACGACCAGGCCGATCAGCGAAGACGCCATGCCCCAGGGCAGCGAATAAGGCATCGGCCGCTTGTCGGTAACCGCGCCGATGATCGGCTGCAGCAGGGATGCCGTCACCTGGAAGGTGAAGGTCAACAGGCCGATCTGCCAGAAGTCGAGGCCGTAATTGTCTTTCAGAAGCGGATAGATGGCCGATAGCAGCGACTGCATGATGTCGTTGATGGAGTGGCAGAGGCTCACCGCCAGGATGACGGTGAAGGCCGTCGCCTGGACTGAAGCGTGACTGGCGGTCGCAGGCGGCGCGACGCTGGTGGCTGTTGTATCGGTCAAGATAGGCTCCGTAGTCTTTTTGGCGGTTTTTCCCGCAGGCGGTGTGGCGGGCGCTTCCCGCAGGCAGCCTTATAGTCCGGTTGCCAAGCGACTTCTTTCGTGGTTTGGTCCAAGAGTTTCGCAAGTGGGCCATACCGAATGCCAAAAACCAGGGAGATTTTCGGCGCCGGCCACGCCGATCTCGAGCAATTGCACGGGCTGCGCTGGCAGTGGCTCGAGCAGGCGGTCGGGCCGGCGGTGGTGTTGCCGACCGAATATCCGGACGGCTACCACGTGCCGCACCACCACCACAGCCGCAGCCAGTTGCTACATGCGCTGGTCGGCGTCGTGCTGGTGACGACGCGGCATGGCCGGTGGATGGTGCCGCCGGACCATGCGATGTGGATCCCGGCCGGCATCGAACATTCCGTCGAGATGCTGGGCGATGTCTCGATGCGCTCGGTCTATGTCATGCCGCAGGCGATTCCGGGCCTGCCGGAGGGCATGCGCGTCGTCGGCATCACCGACCTGATGCACAGTCTGATCGTTGAATCCGAGAAGCTGCCGCAAGGCGGCGAGCTTGAAGGGCGCGGCGGCCTGATCATGAACCTTCTCCTGCACGAGATCCCGCAATTGCCGGAGCGGCCGCTCGGCCTGCCGTTCCCGTCGGATCCCAAACTGGCGGCGCTCTGCCGGCGTTTCGTCGCCGCACCCTCACCGCATGCGACGATCGACGAATGGGCCGATACGGTCGGCATGAGTCGGCGCTCCTTCACGCGCGCCTTCCAGCGCCAGACCGGCCTGTCGCTGTCAACATGGCGCCAGCAGGCCTGCCTGTTCGCGGCGCTGCCGAGGCTCGCCGACGGCGAGCCGATCACCCGGGTGGCGCTCGATCTCGGCTATGACAGCGTGCCGGCCTTCATCACCATGTTCAAGCGCATGCTGGGTTCCTCGCCGCGCGACTATATGCGCGGCGCGCGCGATGCCGGCGAAGGCATGCGGCGAGCTCCGGCCCGGTCAGAGGCACCGACGCCATCGGCCTTGCCGCAGGGGTGACGGGTTTTCAGTCGAACAGGCTCGACACCGATTCCTCGGTCGCCGTGCGCGAGATGGCTTCGCCCATCAGGTCGGCGATCGAGATGACGCGGATGTTGGGCGCGTCGAGCACGCCCTGCGTCGGCTGGATGGAATCGGTGATCACCAGTTCCTGCAGCTTCGAGCCGCTGATGCGAGCGACCGCGCCGCCCGACAGCACGCCGTGGGTGATGTAGGCGGTGACGCTGGTGGCGCCGTTGGCCAGCAGCGCGTCGGCGGCATTGCACAGCGTGCCGCCGGAATCGACGATGTCGTCGATCAAAAGGCAATCCTTGCCGGCGACCGCGCCGATGATGTTCATGACTTCCGATTCGCCCGGACGCTCACGGCGCTTGTCGACGATGGCGAGCTGCGCGTCGAAGCGCTTGGCAAGCGCGCGGGCACGCACCACGCCGCCAATATCGGGCGACACGACGACGACGTTGCCAAGCTGCTTGTATTTTGCCTTGACGTCGCGGGCCATCACCGGCACCGAGAACAGATTGTCGGTCGGGATGTCGAAGAAGCCCTGGATCTGGCCGGCATGGAGATCCAGCGTCAAAACCCTGTCGACGCCGGCGCGGGTGATCATGTTGGCGACCAGCTTGGCCGAGATCGGCGTGCGGCCGGAGGCGCGGCGGTCCTGCCTGGCATATCCGAAATAGGGGATAACGGCCGTAATGCGCTTGGCCGAGGAGCGCATGAAGGCGTCGATCATGATGAGCAGTTCCATCAGGTGATCGTTGGTCGGGAACGAGGTCGACTGCAGGATGAAGACATCCTCGCCGCGCACATTCTCCTGGATTTCGACGAAGATTTCCTGGTCGGCGAAGCGCCTGACACTGGCCTTGCCCAGCGGGATGTTGAGATAGCGAGCGACCGCTTCGGCCAGCACCCTGTTGGAATTGCCCGCGAAGAGTTTCATGCACCGTTCCTGGTGGAGGACGGAGAGACCTGGCGGACTCTCCTGCGCCTTTTAACCGGGCTTTTAGCGGCCCGCGCCGGTATTGCAAGCGTCGAGATCGTGAATCCGCCGGCTAAGCTCACGAAAACTGTTAGCCATCACCGACTGGCAGCGGAGAGCTGCGGACTTCCGCTGCTCCCTCTGCTCGTTCGAGCATCCGGATTTTCCCAAAACCGTTTTCTACTTTTGGGTTCTGGACTAGCTCGCCTTGCCACTGAGAAAGGCCGCGAACTGGTCGATGGTCTGGTCGGCGATCGCCTGCATGGTGGCTGGCGAGACCGACTTCCAGCTGTCGGCGCCGGCGCCGGAACCGGTCGAAGGCGCCTTCATCTGGCCGTTGATGCGGTGCAGCCGGTTGCCGGATAGGTCGTAGACGTCCCAGACATAGATGACGGTGGTGTCCTTGCCCTCCGTCATCGCCGAGAAGTAACCCTTGAGCACATGGGTGGCGGTCTGGTCCTGGCTGCCGGCAAGCGTGATGCCGCGCTGCCTGGCGCGTGTCTGCAGTTCCGCCGTCAGCGGCGTGGCGGCTTCCACCGAAGCGCCGACGATCGGCGCGATCTGCAGCCGGGTCTTCGACAGGATGGCGGCAGCCTGGGCGGAGGTGACGGGCGCGGCGGCGGGTGCGCCCGCTGTCGTGGTGGCCGTCGCGGCCGTAGATGGCGCCGGGGCGGGAACGGTGGCCGCCGAGCTGCCCTGCGTTGCCGGCTGCGTCGAAGCCGCCGGCGGGGTGATGGCGGAAGGCTCGAGGACGTCCTTTGCGTTGGTGCAGGCAGCCAAAGCCAATGCCACAAGCAATGACACGGTCGTCACATGCGATCGTCTCATTTGCCTTCTAACTCCTTGGCGAAGAACGCCTCCCATTATGGATTCACTGCACGATCAAGTCGAGATCATGGCGGGACAGCGGCTTCGGCTGGGATTCGGTGGTCAGGTAGGTGCGGCCAAGCGTCATCGCCGTCTCGGTCTCGGAATCCATGATGATCATATGGGCAAACAGCGTCATGTTCGGCGCGATCGGTTCGGGATTGCCCTGGTAAAACATCGGCATATCCATCCAGGACGGCGTGAAGCGGGCCCCGACCGAATAGCCGCAGGCGTTCAGCCGGTGCTTGGTCAGGCCGTGCGCTTCCATGGTGCGGGCGTGGGCGTCGAACACGTCGCCGAAGGTGTTTGCGGGCGTCATCGCCTTTTCGACGGCCAGAAGGGCGGCGCGTGCCGCATCAAACAGCTCCTGATGGCGCTTGGAGACCTTTCCGGTCAGCACCGTGCGCATCATCGGCGCGTGGTAATGATGGAAGACCCCTGCCCATTCGAGCGTCAGCTGGTCATTCTTGGTGAGCTTGCGGCGGCCGGCCTTGTAGCGGCACAGCAGCGCATCGACGCCGGAGCCGATGATGAACTCGTTGGCCGGATAGTCGCCGCCACCGGCGAAGATCGCGCCCTGCATGGCGGCGAGGATCAAGGCCTCGTCGCCGCCATGCTTGATCAGCGGCAGCGCCGCGTCCAGCGCGTCGTCGGACAGATTGGCGGCCTTCTCCGCCTTGGCGACCTCGGCCGGGCTCTTGAACAGGCGCAACCGCCCGACGATGCCGGAGGCATCGGCAATCTGGCCGAAGGTCTGCAACTGCTCGTCCAGGCGGCGGCCATTATAGGCGGTCAGACCGTGAGTGTCGTATTCGACGCCGATCCGGGCGCCGAGCAGGTCGAGTTCGTTGAGCAGGTTGCGCAGGTCGACGGCCGGATTGGCGCCGTCGCGATCGGTCCACAGCACGATGTTTTCGATGATCGAGGTCTGGCGCGCCTGGCGCAGGTCGGCCGAACGGGTCAGAAGCACCATGGAACCGTCGGCCTTCACCACCAGGCACTGGAAGAAGCAGAAGCCGAACGTGTCGTAGCCGGTCAGCCAGTACATGCTTTCCTGCGCGAACAGCAGGATGGCGTCGAGCTTCTTCTCGGCCATCTCGATCATCAGCCGGTCGCGCCGCGCGTCGAATTCCGATCGTTCAAAATGCAGCGCCATTATACCTTCTCCAAAACGATTGCCGAAACCTGCCGGCCATAATCGGGTTCCCTACGGTGCGTGGTGCGCCGGTAGGAGTAAAACAGATCTTCCTCGGCATAGGTGCAGCGGCCAAGGCCTTCGGCCGTAACGCCGGCCTTGGCCAGCCGGTCGATCGTATAGCCGTTGAGGTCGAACATCGAACGGCCGGCATGTGCCGAAGGCACGAAATATCGCGCATTTTCACTGTCGGCATCGACGAAGCGGGCGACGAATTCCGGCCCCACTTCGTAATTGTCGGGGCTGATCGAAGGGCCAAGCACGGCAACGATTTTTTCGCGACGGGCGCCGAGGCTCTCCATGGCGGCAACGGTGTTTTCGAGTACGCCCGTGAAAGCGCCTTTCCACCCGGCATGCGCCGCGCCGATGATGCGCGCGCCGGCATCCGCGAACAGAACCGGGCCGCAATCGGCGGTCGAGGCGCCGATGGCGATGCCCGGCCGGTCGGTGACGATGGCATCGGCCTTGGGACGCTCGCCGGCGAAGAGTTCCCTGGCGATGACGACGTTGGGTGAATGGACCTGCCAGGCGGTCAGCAGATGGCTTGCGGGCACGCCCATCCAGGCGGCGACACGGGCCCGGTTCTCGGCGACCAGCGCCTGGTCGTCATCCGACCCAGTGCCGATGTTGAGGCCCCGGTAGATGCCCGTGGAGACGCCGCCGATGCGGGTGAAGTAGCCGTGGCGGATGCCTTGTGCCTGCGCCTGGTCCAGCAGCGGCGACCGAACGGGATCCGGTTTGGTCTGATTCAGCATGCGGGCGTTGTTGTCCGTGTGGGCGGTTTCGTCAAGGAAAAGCGGCCGGCGGTCCGGCCGTCTTTTACCGGACGGGAGATTGGGAGGGGTGGCGACGAAAAGTCAATCCGCCGTGGCGAAGGACCTGACGGCGACGCCGCGCGGAACGACGGCTAGGACCTTGAAGAGTTCGCCCATGGCTCGCGGGCCGGCGAGGCGCTCGACGGCATCTGATATCTTGTCGCGTGCTGCCTGGCCGGCATCGGCGCCCAACTGGCCGGCACGCTCCAGAATGCCCATGCCGAGCAGGAAATTGCCCTGCGTCGACAGGTAGGCGTCGAGACCGTGCGCGCGCACGGTCGCTGCAAGGGCGGCGAAATCGACATGGGAGGTAAGGTCGGCTTCGCCGGGATTGGCCAGCACATCTTCGTGATTGTGCCGGCGCAAGGCCTGCAGCGTGTCGCCGACCCCGGGCCGCAGATGGCCGTAGTCGAGGAACAGCCCGGCGCCGCCATGAGCGGCTATGCGCTCGGCGATGGCCGCCATCAGGGCGGTGCGGGCGGGCGCGATTTCGACGATCGCGCCTTGCGGCGCGTCGGCTGCATCCCCGGGCAGCAGCGTCGGGTCGACCGAGCCGACGCCCGCAAAGAAGCAAAGATTGTCCGCGTCGTCCAGGCCGACCATGCGCTCGCGCCACTCGGCGCCGGCGCGGACGAACTGGCGGATGGGCATGGCATCGAACAGTTCGTTGCCGACGATCAGCAGTGGTTGCCGCGGCAGCGTGTCGATGGTTTCGTGCCATGAAACAGCGAATGGTGTCGCGCCGAGCGTCTGTTTCTGGATTTCCGTCAGGCGCGGGCTGGTCTCGATCATGGCGAAGGCGGCGCCATTGGCCAAGGCGGGGTCGAGCCGCGACAAGGTGCGCAGCATGTCCTTCATCAGCGTGCCGCGGCCAGGGCCGATCTCGGCGACGGTGACCGGCATCGGCCGGCCGATCGCTGCCCAAGCCTGATAGAGCCAGACGGCGACGAGTTCGCCGAACATCTGGCTGATTTCCGGCGCGGTGATGAAGTCGCCGGCCGCGCCGAACGGTTCGCGTGTGGTGTAGTAGCCGTCGCGCGGATCGAACAGGCACAGCGCCATGTATTCGTTGATGGGCATCGGACCCACCGCCTCGATCAGGTCGACGATACGGGATTTCAGTCGCGTCATGTCGCCTGCGGCTGCACTTGCTTCACCGGCTTGGCTGTGGCCATCGCCCAGATGCCTGCCAGCACCATCGGCGTCGACAGGATCATGCCCATGGTCAGCCAGTTTGTGCCGAGAAGATAGCCGAGCTGCTGGTCGGGCTCGCGGAAGAACTCGACGAAAATTCGTGACAGGCCGTAGCCGCAGATGAAAGCGCCGCCGACAAAGCGCGGCGTCTTCAGCTTGAGGCGCGAGTGGGTGAGGATGCGCAGCACCACAAACAGCACCAGCCCTTCGAGCAAGGCCTCGTAGAGCTGGCTCGGATGGCGGGTGAACGGTCCGCCATTGGGGAATTCGATCGCCCAGGGCACGTCGGTCGGCCGTCCCCAGAGCTCGGAGTTGATGAAGTTGGCGACGCGCACGAGGCCGAGGCCGACCGGCACGCCGGCCGCCACGACATCGAACAGCGACCAGGTGCGGATGCCGCGCTTAAAGGAAAACAGCGTCATGGCCAGGATGACGCCGAGCAGGCCGCCATGGAAGGACATGCCGCCTTGCCAGACGGCGAAGATATCGAGCGGATGGGCGATATAGCGCGCCAGGTCATAGAACAGGACATAGCCGGTGCGGCCGCCCAGAACCACGCCGACGGCCGCCCAGACGATGAAATCGTCGAGGTCCTCCGGCTTCATCGGCAGGACGCCGTCGGGCCAGAGTTTCGGATTTGCGGCGAGCCGCTTGGCATACCACCAGGCAAACAGGATGCCGACGATGTAACCGATGCCGTACCAGTGCACCGCCAGCGGCCCGATCTGGATGAGGATCGGGTTGATGTTCGGGAAAGGCAGTGAAGCCAGCGGCAGCAGGAAATACTCGTTCAACGGGGAGCTCTCGGTTGCGATCGGCGCGGACCATGCGGCAGGGTTTTGGCAGGGTCAAGGCAAGGGCACGGCCGTCCATGGCTCGTGAACGGGATCGCTTCAAGATCCGTCGCGCGGATGGACGTCCTCAACCCCTGGGCTTGCCGGCCACCACTTCACGCAAGGCGTCGTTGATCCTGTCCTGCCAGCCTGGGCCATCTTCCTGGAAATGCTCGAGCACGGCTCGGTCGATCCTGATCGAGACAAGCTCGCGGACATTCGGGGCGGTGGAGGGTTCGCGAGGCGGGGCCGGTGCCGGCTTCTTCACCGGCTTGAAGACAGCTTCGGCGGCTTCCATCGGATTTGTCGGTCTGCGCGGGGGCGTTGCCATTGGTTATCCCGGGTTGAACGTTCCTGAAGGGAGACGAGGGCGTCATAATAGGCGACTTGCCACCACCAAGTACAGCTTCGGAGCCGTTCGGGAGCCTCCCGCAGGACGCGGCAGTCGCCATGCGGTTGTGCGCCATAGCAACGCAGATGCCGCACCAACGCCCAACGTTCTTGCATTCCTCGCGCCACGTCACTAATTCAAATCATGCAAGCGAGGATCTGCCATGTCGACCGGACCGAACCGCATTCTCGATGAATTCGCCAAGTTGATGACCGATGCCGCCGGTGCCGCTCAAGGTGTGCGGCGCGAGGTGGAGACGGCCTTTAAGGGCCAGGCGGAACGCATCCTCAACTCCATGGATGTCGTGCAGCGCGAGGAGTTCGAGGCCGCGCGCGAGATGGCGGCCAAGGCGAGAGAAGAGAACAGCAGGCTCGCCGAGCGCATCGAGACGCTCGAGGCCAGGATCGCCGAACTGACCGGTCAGGCTACACCTGCGGCTCCGGCGAAGCCCAAGCCGAAAAAATAATTCGTTAAACTTTTCCACAAAGCACCAGCCTGAAAATCGCTTTGCCGTGAATCGCTTACCGGCATTGCGTGACTCTTTGTGACAGGCACCTTTCCACATGCGAATGACGCAGTGCGAAAAATTGGGCTGTTCACGCGACTCCCGATCAATAGACTGAATTTGTTGCATGATTCGGAGCAGGGGTCATGCGCCGGGCGGTGGGGTCCGGTCTGGGGTCTTTGCGTTGAGAAGTCCCGGCCGTCCGAGTTCTAGACAAGATTGTTCGTCGTGTGTGCCCCGCGGAGCGTGTGGCGCTCCCCCTGAACACAGGAAGCATTCCATGGAACTTCTCGAACTCGAATTTTCCCGCGAAATCCATCCGGTGGATGTGATCGAGCAGGTGGCCCACAACAATGACTGGTCCTTCGAACGGGCCGGCGACGACGAAATCTCGATCTCGGTTGCCGGCAGCTGGACCGACTATCACGTCTCCTTCTCGTGGATGGAGGATTTCGAGGCGCTGCACCTGGCCTGCGCCTTCGACATCAAGGTGCCGGAAACCCGCACGCTGGAAGTGATGCGGCTGTTGTCGCTGATCAACGAACAGATGCTGTTCGGCCATTTCGACCTCTGGGAGCAGGAAGGCGCGATCATGTTCCGCCAGTCGCTGCTCCTGGCCGGCGGGGTCGAACCATCGAGCCAGCAGGTCGAAGTGCTTTTGTCCTCGGCGCTGGAAGCCTGCGAGTGTTACTTCCAGGCTTTCCAGTTCGTCGTCTGGTCGGGAACCTCGGCCAAGGACGCGCTGGCCGGCGTGCTGTTCGAGACCTTCGGCAACGCCTGAGCAAGAAGCGTTCGACATGAGTTCCAGCAACGAGCGCAAGCCCGAGATCAGTTTTGCCGACTTCGATCGTGTCGACATCCGTGCCGGCACGATCGTCGAGGCTGAACCGTTTCCGGAGGCGCGCAAGCCGGCCTTCAAGCTGAAGATCGATTTCGGCGCCGAGATCGGCATCAAGAAGTCGTCGGCGCAGATCACTAAATATTATACGCCCGAGACTTTGATCGGCCGGCAGGTGTTAGCGGTGGTCAATTTCCCGCCGCGCCAGATCGGCCCGTTCATGTCGGAAGTGCTGACGCTCGGTTTCCCCGATGAAGAGGGCGCCGTCGTGTTGGGCGCCATCGAACGCAAGGTGCCGGACGGCGGGCGGCTATTCTGAAATAGCGGGCAGGAAGCCCCGGAAGATGCCATCACGGCGTCGCGGCCGATTGAATTGACGCGATAGCTGGAGGCCGAAACGCGCCGAGAATGGCTCCGACCGTTGCGGCTGAGAGCACAAGATGCAGGACGTCGGACGGCCACGCCAGTCCAAAATGCATCAGCACAAGGTTCAGGAAGGAAGGCGACGCCGCATCCGCCGGAATCAGGAGCAAACCTCCGACTCTGCGCGAATGGGCTTATGCTCGAGCCTACAACACTTCTCATGAACGCACCGCAGACTGCCACGATGGCTTCATCGCTACAATTGGCACCGGCCACACGGCAGCTTAAAATCAAGACCACCTATCAGCCGCCTCGGGCTAACCAAGGACAACCTGTTGAGGCTCCACACCTAGCTAAAGCTCGCCGGCGGCGGCTCGGCTGTGTCGACCCTGTCAGGCCGCGATCGTGCGCTTCACGCCGAGCGCTTCCTCGACCGCGTCGAGAAACATTTCCGCGCTGGCCTTCCAGCTGTAGCGCATGGCGCGCTCGCGGGCTTGGTCGCGGCTGATGTCGAGCGCGGCAAGTGCCGCCTCGCGCAGGTCGTTCGAAACCGCGCCGCCAAAGCCGTCGCCAACGATGTCGATAGGCCCGGTCACCGGATAGGCGGCGACCGGCGTGCCGCTGGCCAGTGCCTCGATGATGACGTTGCCGAAGGTGTCGGTGCGGCTGGGGAAGACGAAGACATCGGCCGAGGCGTAGACTTCGGCCAGTTCGTCATTGGGACGATGGCCGAGAAAATGCGCCTGGGGATATTTGGCCTTGAGCTTGGCAAGCTCCGGACCTTCGCCGACGATCACCTTGCTGCCCGGCAGGTCGAGATCGAGGAAGGCGGAGAGGTTCTTTTCAATGGCCACGCGGCCGACGCACAGGAAAACCGGGCCGGGAAAGCCGAGGTCCTTGCGCTTGTCGGGCCGGAAATGCTCGGTGTCGACGCCGCGCGTCCAGGGCCTGAGCTTGTTGAAGCCGCGCGCCGTGAGATCGTCGGCGAGCGACTGGGTGGCGACAAGCGTGCCCTGGCCCGAATTGTGGAAATCGCGCAGCCAGCGATAGGTCCAGCTCTCGGGCACCGGCAGGCGGGCGCTGAGATACTCGGGAAAGCGGGTGTGATAGCTGGTGGTGAACGGCCGGCGGGCATTGCGGCAATAGCGCCGCGCCATGATGCCCAGCGGTCCCTCGGTGACGATGTGGATGTGGTCGGCCTTGTAGCCATCGATCAGGCGCGCGACATGGCCGGGCGTGGTCAGCGCCAGGCGGATGTCGGGGTAGGTCGGCAAGGGCAGGGTGCGAAAGATGTTCGGGGTCAGGAATTCGACCGCGGCGTCGAAGGATTTCAGGGTCTCGGTTAGCCGCTCCAGCGTGTGGACGACGCCGTTGACTTGCGGGCGCCAGGCGTCGGTGACCATCAATATGCGCATGGCGGCCCTTTGCTCCGGAGGTCGGCGGTTGCCTTGAAACGATGCCGGAACGGCGACCATGCGGCCGCCCTCGCTTCGCTCCAGCGCACCCTGACGGGCACGAGGTCGAAGTGAGGCGGCAAGGACGAATCAAGTGCGGTCGCGCGCTTCATGCGCACTCTTGACCATGGTTTCATGACGGGCGGATGAAGCAGACGGTGATCCCGAAAAGTCGAAACCGGTTTTCAGGCAAGATCTTGCCCGGATAGTCAAATAGAAATCAGGCCGGAACCTTGATCACGACGCGCAGGCCGCCCATCGGACTGTCGTCGAGCGTGATGTCGCCGCCATGGCTGCGGGCGATGTCACGGGCGATCGACAGGCCGAGCCCGGTGCCGCTGGCGTCAAGGTTACGGGCCGCGTCGAGCCGCACGAAGGGCTTGAACACGTCTTCGCGCCTGTCGGTCGGAATACCTGGCCCATCATCGTCGATGGTGACCAGAAGCGAGCCGCGGCCATGGTTGGCGGCGACCTCCACGGTGCGGGCATAGCGGAAGGCATTGCCGATGATATTGGACAGCAGCCGCGCGAAGGCGTTCGGCCGCACATGCACGGTCGGATCGCCGGAAAGCGTCGTCGACAGTCTGCATTTGCGCAAGTTCGCTTCTTCGCCGAGCTTCTGGAAATAGGCTTCGAGATCGAAACGTCCCGGATCCTCCGACGCCTCGCCCTTGGCAAAGGCGAGATAGCCTTCCAGCATCGACTGCATGTCTTCGATGTCCTGGTCCAGCGCCGCCTTGGTCTCGGCCTTGCCGCCGGCCAGCGCCAGCTGCAGCTTGAAGCGGGTGAGGATGGTCCTGAGATCATGGCTGACACCGGTCAGCATGGCCGTGCGCTGCTCGATCTGACGCTCGATGCGCTCGCGCATCTGGATGAAGGCAAAGCCGGCGCGGCGCACCTCCTCGGCCCCGCGCGGGCGGAAATCGCGCGGCATCGGCCGGCCCTTGCCGAAGCTTTCGGCCGCCTCGGCAAGCGCCAGGATCGGCCGGATCTGGTTGCGCAGGAAAGGGATGGCGATCATCAGCAGCACCAGCGAGGTACCGACCATCCAGATCAGGAAAATGTGGGTGTTGGAGGCATAGGCCTGGCTGCGGCGCACGAAGACGCGCAGCACCTTGTTCTCAAGCTGGACGCGCACCTCGACGATGTTGGAATTCCCGACCGTGTCGATCCAGAAGGGCCGGTTGATCTGGCGGGTGATTTCGGCGGAGAGAACATCGTCGAGGATCGAGAAGAACGGTTTTGGACCGGGCGGCGGCAGCGGATCGGGCGGCAGGAGGTCGACCTTCAGCTGCATGCGGTCCTGCGCGATGCGGATGATGTTGGCGTAGTCGCCGTCGTGCGGGTAGGTTTCGATCAGGTCGATGATGGCGGCGATGTCGCGCACGGTGGCCTGCGACAGGCGTTGCGTCACGGTTGCCCAGTGACGTTCCATGAAATCGAAGGCGACGACCGACTGCAAAAGGATCATCGGCGCGATGACGATGATCAGCGAGCGCGCATAGAGGCGCTTGGGCATGTAAAGCGAAACGAGGCGCCAGAACCGGTTCCAGATGCGCGGCACCGCCTTGAGCGTCCGCGCGGCGCGTGCGCTCAAGCCGTCATTGTCCGGCTGTTCCAGTTCCGTGGTCGCCATTGGCTCTTTTCATCCGTCGGCGGTATTAGATCAGCATGACGTTTGGCTGAATCGTCATCCTGATCTAACTCTTTGTTGGAGCATAATCTTTTCCGAAAACCGGTTCGCACTTTTCGGGATCATGCTCTTGGGCTGCGGCCGGTATTCTATTCCACGCTGAGCCGATACCCAATACCGCGCACGGTCTGCAGCCAGACCGGGTTGGACGGATCGCGCTCGATCTTGCGGCGCAGCCGGTTGATCTGGACGTCGATGGTGCGCTCGCCGACTTCCGAATCGTCGCCGACCAGCTCGTGGCGAGGGATGGTTTCGCCGGCGCGCGCGGCGAAGATCGCCAGGATCTCCTGTTCACGGTCGGTCAGCTTCAGCGCCTCGCCGCCGCGCTTCAGTTCGCGCCTGGCGATCTGGAAGGTGTAGGGACCGAACACCAACTGTTCGACCTTGGGCGTCGCCGCCGGGCCGCCCCGGCGCAGGATGTTGTTGATGCGCAGGATCAGCTCGCGCGGATCGAAGGGTTTTGGCAGGTAGTCGTCGGCGCCGGCCTCGAGGCCCGAGATGCGGCTGTCGGTCTCCGACAAGGCGGTCAGCATCAGGATCGGCACGTTCTTCTCGGCGCGCAGCGCCTTGGTGAGATCGACGCCGCTTTCGCCCGGCATCATGACATCGAGCACAAGCAGGTCGAAGTCGAGGCCGGCGAGCTTGCGGCGGGCCTCGTCGGCATTGCCGGCAACGGTGACGCGGAAGCCGTTTTCGGTCAGATATTGCTTGAGAAGATTGCGGATACGGGTGTCGTCGTCGACCACGAGCAGATGCGGCGCATCGTCGTCCGGTGCGGCCGCCTGGTCGATCCTCTCAGTGCTCTCCATGGCTTTTCCCTGACATTTTTGCGGACCCAACGTCGATCTGAGCTCTCAGTTCCGGATTGACCATCGCTTCGAGGAAGCGTTCCACCAAGGTCCGTTCGGCGGCACCGCAATCTTCCAATGCAGCACGGATGCGGCGCGACTGTGGCCGCGCCAGCGCCAGCGCCAGCGCACGGCCCTTGGCCGTCGGATAGAGTTCACGCTGGCGGCGGTCGCGCGGGCCCTGCAACTGCACGACGTGATCAGTGTCGATCAATTGTTTGAGCACACGCGCCAGGCTCTGCTTGGTTATCTTCAGCACATCGAGCAGTTCGGCGACGGTCAGGCCCGGCCGGCGGTTGACGAAATGCAGCACGCGGTGGTGGGCGCGGCCGAAGCCGTAATCAGCCAGGATCTGGTCGGGATCGGAAGTGAAGTCCCGATAGGCGAAGAAGAAGAGTTCGATGATGGCGAAGTCGATGCCGTCCTCGCTGGTGATCGCGGTCCTGATCGGTTTTCCGGCAGGTGGGCTTTTATCCGTCATCATTTCTCCATCGGAACGGGAGATTATGTCAGTACTATTGACGTACTTTCCCTGCAATGGTAATTTTTGACAAGCTTTTGGGCGGATTGCGAACGAAAAGGCAAGGCAGGCCGGTTTTTCCGGAACTTCCTGAGTTTGCCAGAGCGCGATTATCCGCCTACGCTTCGAGACACCGGCCGGCGTCGCCAATCGCAATAGCGCGGCCAAAAAAAGAACACGCAACGATACTGAGATATGCGGACGGAGGTCCGCGGGAGGTTACCATGGCATCCGTTCCCTTCGATCAACTGGACGGCTTCATCTGGATGAATGGCGAGTTCGTTCCGTGGGGAGACGCCAAGATCCACGTTCTGACCCACGGCCTGCATTACGCCAGCGCGGTCTTCGAGGGCGAGCGTGCCTATGGCGGCGAGATCTTCAAGCTCAACGAGCATACGGAGCGCCTGCATGAATCGGCGCGCCTGCTCGGCTTCAAGATTCCCTATTCGGTGGCCGAGCTCAACGACGCCTCGACCACGCTCCTGAAGAAGCAGGGCTTCCAGGACGCCTACGTCAGGCCGATCGCCTGGCGCGGCAGCGAGCAGATGGGCGTTTCGGCGCAGAACAACCGCATCAATGTCGCTATCGCCATCTGGCAGTGGCCGAGCTATTTCGACCCGGCGCAGAAGCTGAAGGGCATCCGTCTCGATGTGGCGGAATGGCGCCGGCCCGACCCGCGCACGGCGCCGTCGCGGTCGAAGGCCGCCGGCCTCTACATGATCTGCACCATGTCCAAGCATGCCGCGGAGGCCAAGGGCTATGCCGACGCCATGATGCTCGACTGGCGGGGCCAGGTCGCGGAAGCGACCGGCGCCAACATCTTCTTCGTCAAGGACGGAAAGATCCACACGCCCAAGCCCGACTGCTTCCTCGACGGCATCACCCGTCGCACGGTCATTGGCCTGGCCAGGGATCGCGGCCTGGAGATCATCGAACGCGCCATCCTGCCGGAAGAACTGGAAGGGTTCGAGCAGTGCTTCCTGACCGGAACGGCAGCGGAAGTAACCCCGGTTTCGGAGATCGGCCCTTACCGATTCGAAGTCGGCGAGATCGCCAAGAATCTCATGAACGACTATTCTATCGCCGTTCAACCCAAGCATGCCATCGCCGCAGAATAACGATAGTCACAGCTTTTCGGGCAAGCAGGGGCGGTTTTCGGGCCGCCCCTTTTATTTCAGCGTTTGTGCATTTGACTTTCATCGAATTCGGCGTCTCTCATGATGCTGTCGGCCCGGGAGGCTGGCAGCCATGGAGGGACTAATCATATGGATATGAACACGCTTCTTCCGATCATCATTCAGATCATTACAGGCATTATCGGTGGTCAGGCGGTCGGGGCGGCGATCAAGACGGCGGCGATGGGTCAGCTTCCCAAAATCCTGGGCGGAGCCATCGGCGGTGTCGGCGGCGCGGCGATCCTCGGCAGCCTGCTCGGCCACGGCGTCGATCCGGCGGCGGCCGCGGCGGCGACCGGCGGCCTGGGCAGCGCGCTCAACCTGCAGAACATCGTCGGTGGCGCCGGCGGCGGCGCGATCCTGACCGGCATTCTGGGCGCGGTCATGGGCGCCATGAAGAAATAAGCCTGCCAATCTCGGGCTGGCAAATGGGCGGCTTCGGCCGCCCATTTCTTTTTGGACACGCACTGTTTGACCTTCCGGCTGTGGACGGTTTTGACCGATGTCTCTACATGATCGCTGACACAGCGAAAGGACGATTATGGGTCAGCTCAATGCCGGCATCGTGCCGGTCACACCGTTCCAGCAGAACTGCACCATCCTGTTCGACATGGATGACAAGCACGGCGTGGTGGTCGATCCCGGCGGCGACATCGACAAGGTGCTGGGGGTGTTGAAGGACAATGCGATCACGGCCGAGGCGATCTGGATCACACACGGCCATATCGACCATGCCGGCGGCGCCATGGAGTTGAAGGAAGCACTCGGCATCGAGATCATCGGCCCGCATGAGGCCGACAAGATGCTGCTCGACAATCTGGAGAACCAGGGCAGGCGCTACGGTATCGGCGGTGTGCGCAATTGCGTGCCCGATCGGTTTCTTACAGAAGGCGAGACGGTGTCATTTGGCGGCCATGTGTTCGAGGTGCTGCATTGCCCCGGCCATGCGCCTGGCCATGTCGTCTACTACAACCGCGCCGCCAAATTCGCCCATGTCGGCGACGTCCTGTTTCGCGGCTCGGTCGGCCGCACCGACCTGCCGGGCGGCGACCACGCGGCACTCATCGCCTCGATCAAGGACAAGCTGTTGCCGCTTGGCGACGACATCGGCTTCATTTGCGGTCACGGTCCCGGCGGGCGCTTCGGCGAGGAACGGCGGACCAATCCGTTTTTGACCTGAATGAGATCTGGACCGGCTCCGGGTTCGAAAGCCTACAGCATGTCGCGGCGAATAGGATTGCCGACCTGCTGTAAACTTCTGATTATGCATGTCGTTATCCCGGAACCGAGGACACTTCCGCGACATGGATTAGCAAGCCGATAGCAAAAAGCGCCGGCCTTGCGGTCAGCGCTTTTTTGTTTGGGGCAGGGAAGCCTCAGTTGGCGGTGCAGAAATGCTGTTCGCCGTCACTGCCGGTGAAGGTGCCGGTCCGGGAATTGAAGCTGCGGTAGCGGTCCGAGCAGTACTCGTACCAGCCGCGCGTCCACGGTTCGGCATAGCGGTCGGCATAGACCACCTGCGGTTCCACGTAGTAGCGGCGCACCGGGGCCGGGCGTATCCGCACGTCACGATCGTAATAGCCGTCATCGTAATAACGGTCGGAATCGGGCGGCGGCCGGTCATTGGCCAACGCGCCACCGATCAGCGCGCCGGCGGCAAGGCCGAGAACGCCGGCCGCGACAGCATCGCCATGGCCATGGCCGTGATGGTGCCAACGGCGCCAGTCATCGGCATTGGCCGCCGAAAAGGTCCCCAGCGTGGTGGCGACCACGGCGGCGGACAGTACGGCTGTCTTGAAAATTCGGTTCATCTTGGTCTCCTTCGTGCCGGGCCGTGCAGTTTTGCAGGGGATGCGGTCCGGCTTTACGAATGATTAATATGGGACCGTGGCTGAACGGGGGCTGAACGAAAATTTGACCGCACGCCTTGTTTCTCGACATCAAACCCGCGCCTACGGGGCGCTGACCAGACCTGCCGGAGCCGGCGTCGGTGCGAAGCCGGCTCAGCCGACCGACAGGTTGACGGCCTTGGGTCCCTTGCCGCGCTTGTCCGGCTCGGTGTCGAATGTCACTTTCTGCCCATCTTCGAGACCGGGAAGACCCGACGCCTGCACGGCCGAAATATGGACGAAGACATCCTTCGCGCCATCATCCGGTGTGATGAAGCCGAAGCCTTTGGCATGGTTGAAGAATTTGACGGTGCCGGTCTGCGGCATGGGAAGCTCCTTTGATCCCATAAACTCCAGTCTCGGGCCGGCAAATGCCCGAATGGAAATTTGTCCTTTATTTTAGCGCCATCGGCAAGTGAAAGTTTTCCGGGCACTTAAAGCACGTCGTGCTTTAAGTGCTTGTTATGACGCGTGTCATTGGCCCGGACCGGATGAACTTCCAGATGACATGCGTTTATGCTGCGCCACGGACATGAAAAAGGCGCGACGAAAACCGCCGCGCCTTTCAAAAATCTGTCTGCCTGCCCAGGTGCTGATCAAGCTGCTCGATCGCCCATCCGCCTGGGATGTGCGGCGCCGATCGCTCAGGCTGCGCGCAGGTTGACCGCCTTCGGGCCCTTGCCCATGCGGTCCGGCTCGACGTCGAAGGTGACCTTCTGGCCGTCGACCAGCGTGCGTAGGCCCGAGGCCTCGATCGCTGAAATGTGGACGAACACGTCCTTGGCGCCGCCGTCGGGCGTGATGAAACCGAAGCCTTTGGTCGCATTGAAGAATTTAACGGTGCCGGTCTGGGCCATTGGGGAAACTCCTTCACCCGTTCAGTCTTGGTGGTCCTGCCCGCCACCTGGCGTCGAGGGCAGTTCCCGGTGGTTGCTTCGGCAGTCATGCATTGGCGCATGGTCAAAACCCCCCGCCGAAAAACGGGGCCGTCAGAGATTCACAGTATCGGGGAAAGGTCGTCCAAAACGTTCCGCTCTCCGGGTCGCAAATGCCCGAACACAGAATTTATCGCACGGAAACGTGAACGTTGCAAGATAGCGCCGCGGGCCGCCGCCACGAGCGCATCCGACGCAAAAAAATCGACCGATCAGGGCGTCGACCGGCTGCAAATAGGCTTCGTTGCCCGAGGGGTCATCGGCCCACGGCCGTGGTCATATATAGGCCACAAGTGATGATTGCCGGCAACGCGCGGCGAGGCCCTCACTGATCCCGATCATTTCCCAACAGAGGCCGCGAACGGGGTGGCAACTGGCAATGGAATAGCGAGGATCATGCCATAGGCGACTGATTTAAATCTTGTTTTGATCGATATCATTGTCAGCGAACCGCAAGCAGTCTTGGGCGGTATGGACCGAGACGGGGATCGAGGGAGAGACGATCATGAGGTTTCTTGCCGCAATCTTCTCACGGCAGGGTTTTACCATCCTGTTCCTGTCGGCAATTCTCGCCGCCTGTACGGTCGTCGTCGATGAAGGACCGGGGCCGCGCCCGCCGCGCCCTGATCCGCAATTCTGCACCAAGCAGTACGAGCCGGTCTGCGCCCGGCGCGGCGGTGATCGCCAGACCTTCGCCAATGCCTGCCTTGCCGATCGGGCGGATTACCGCATCGTGCGCGACGGCCCCTGCCGCGACGGCGGTGGTGGTGGCGGCGAGCAGACGTTCTGCACCCGCGAATACGCGCCGGTGTGCGCCCGCCGGCATGGCGAGATGCGCACCTTCCCCAACGCCTGCGAGGCCCGTGCCTCGGATTATCGCATCGTCGGCAACGGGCCGTGCTGAGATTCTGTCCTCCCGCAAGAAGGGAAGGCAAGGCGGCGCATTACTTTTCCACGCCAACATAAGCCTTGCTCTTGAGCAGGCTGGCCAGATGAGCCGCGTTCGAGGCCGCTATTTCGATGGCTTCGGTAATCTTGTCGGGGGTTTTCGGCAGGTCGACGTAATTGACGTCATGCATGGCTTCGCCGACCCAGTAGACGCCGCCATTGGCGGGGATGGTGAAGCCGACATCGTTCAGCGCCTGGAAGCACTCCGCGTGGCAGTGATGCGCGCCGTCCTCGTTGCCGACGATCGCCACAAGGGCCACCTTGCCGGCGGCCGGCATGCGGCCCTTATCGTCGGTTTCCTCGAGAAAGGCGTCCATCCGCTCCATGATGCGCTTGGCGACGCTCGATGGTTGGCCCAACCAGATCGGCAAGCCGAGAATGAAAATATCGGCGGCGACGATCTTTTCGCGCAGGCCAGGCCAGTTGTCGCCCTTGCCCATGTAGGAGAGCACGCCAGGCTTGATGTCATGATCGAGCGCGCGCACGACCTCGCCTTCCACGCCATGCGGTTTGAGCGCCGCGAGCAGATCGGCTATCAACTTGTCGGTTGACGATTTTTCCCTGTCGTCCGAGGCTTTCAGCGAGCAATTGATGGCGAAGGCGGTAAGGGGCATTGGGGAACTCCTGCATCTGGCCGCGCAGGCTCAACGTCGCGACCGGCTTGTGGTTGCGCGTACCTCCCGGCCGTTCGGCCGCGCCCACACCTTGAATCTCTCCTCGGCATGGCTTAGGTCCCGCAGGGCGTAGAAACACGGCAGGTGTCCCATCAACAGAGATCAGAGAAGAGCGGCGGGTGCGGGAACCAGGTCCGGCGCGGCCAAATCTGGCGCGGGAGGCCAGCCGCCGCTGGGCCTCGACCAGTATGTGCAGCAGGCGCTGCAACTGCACCAAGCCGGGCGCCGACAAGAGGCCGAAGCGATCTACCGGCAGGTGCTGGCGCGTCAGCCCAAACATGCGGCCGCAGCGCATTTCCTGGGGTTGCTGTTGCACCAGACCGGGCGCAGCGAAGAAGGGATGGATTTCCTGGAGCAGTCGGTTCAGCTGGAGCCGACGAATCCCGACTTCCTCAACAATCTCGGCACCGTGATGCGCGATCTGGGGCGTGTCACGGCGGCTATCGATTTCTTTCGCGGCGCGGTTGATCTGCGGCCGGAGCAGCTTGCGGCGCGCGACAATCTCGGCTCGTCGCTGAGGCAGATCGGCCGGTTCGAGGAGGCAGAGGACATCTATCGCGGCACGGTGCAGCGCAACCTATTCCACGTGCGCGCGCGGATCGGCCTTGCCGAAACCCTGCAGGAAGCCGGACGCCTCGACGAGGCGCTGGCTGTTTTCCAAGAGGCACTGACCATCCGGCCTAGGGATGCCGACCTGCTGCACGGACTGGGCGTCGGGCTGATGGAGAAGGGCAAGCTCGACGAGGCGGCCGACCTGTTCCGGCAGGCGGTGGCGATCCAGCCCGCCATGGCCCGCGCGTGGCTGATGCTGACGCAGGTCAAGCGCCAGAAGGAGCGCGATGCCGAATTGGCCGGCATGGAGGCGCAGCACGCCAAGGCGCCTCAGGACAGCCTGGCACGCATGCAGCTGTCGTTTGGCCTCGGCAAGGCCAATGATGATCTGAAGGATTATGGCAAGGCTTTCGACTACTTCGCCGAGGGCAATGCCATCCGCCGCAAGGGCATCGACTATGATCCGGTGAAGACACGTGCCGAATTCGAGGCGATGAAGACGGTGTTCGATGCCGGCTTCTTCGAAAAGCACAGACCGAGCCCGATCACCGACGATGCGCCGATCTTCGTCGTCGGCATGCCGCGTTCGGGTACGACGCTGGTCGAACAGATCATCGCCAGCCACGCCCAAGTCTACGGCGCGGGTGAGCTCGGCATCTTGAAGACGGCGGTCGGCAGGCAGTTCCCGTCGAACATGCCGGGCGGTTTCCCCTGGGGCGTGGCCGACACGGACGATGCGGATTTCGCCGAGGCGGGGCAGGCCTATCTCGACATGCTCCATGCCCGCTATCCGCATATGCGCCACGTCACCGACAAGATGCCGGGCAACTTCCTGCTCGTCGGCTTCATCCACATGATGCTGCCGAAGGCAAAAATCATCCACTGCGCCCGCGATGCGGCGGCGACATGCCTGTCGATCTACAAGGTGCATTTCCGCGGCGACAGCCACCGCTATGGCTATGACCTCGGCGAGCTCGCCGATTTCCACAATCTCTATACCGACATCATGGCGCATTGGCACAAGGTGCTGCCCGGCGTCGTGCACGATGTGCGCTACGAGGATTTCGTCGCCGACCAGGACGGGCAGAGCCGGGCGCTGATCGACTATCTCGGCCTGCCATGGGAGGATGCCGTGCTGTCGTTCCACCAGACCGACAGGCCGGTGCGCACGGCATCCGCCGCGCAGGTGCGCCAGCCGATGTACCAGGGCTCGGTCGATCTGTGGAAGCGCTATGGCGACAGGCTGAAGCCGCTGCTCGACAAGCTAGGTCGATATTGAGGTGGTGCCGGCCCGCGAACGGTGGTGGCCTGCGCTTCCGGTACTCACGTACTCAAACGTACGCTCCGTTCCGGTTCTCGGAAACCATCGTTCTCGACTCGGCCTGACCTCAATCTCGACCTAGCTTGGCGTCAAAGCTCCATGAAGGGCTGGAAGCCGCCGAAGATCATGCGCTTGGCATCGAAGGGCATGGTTCCCCAATCGGGTTTCAGGCGCGGGTCGGCCATCACCTTGGCCATCACAGCATCGCGATCCTGCCTGGATTTGTAGACGGCCCAGGAGAAAACGACGATCTCGTCGTCCTTGGCCTGAACGGCGCGCGGAAACGAGGTCAGCTCGCCATAGGGCACATCGTCGCCGATACATTCGACATAGGCGAGCGCGCCGTGTTCCATCCATATGGGGCCTGTGAGGTTGGCCAGCTTCTTGTAGTCATCGAGATTTGCCTTCGGCACGGCAAGCACGAAGCCATCGACATAGGACATGGCGGTCTCCTCTTTGCTAGAAATGGGCGCCGGATCGGCGGGGATACGACCCGGCGCGGTTGGGCGCATCCCTCTCGGCGAGGGCGCGCACGCTAAAGCTTATTCCGTCGGTGCGTTCATTGCCCAGGCGACGCCGAAGGGGTCCTTCACCTGGCCCCATCGGTCGCCCCAGAACATCACCTGCAGCGGCGTGACGATCTCGCAACCGGCGTCGACAGCGCGCTTCCACCAGGCGTCGATATCATCCTTGCCGAGATGGAGCTGCAACGTATAGCCCTGCGCCGCCTGGTGCGGATGGCCGTGTTCCGGATAGGCGTCGCCGAGCATCAGCGTCGAGCCGTTGATGTAGAGATGGATATGCATGGTGCGGCCTTTTTCATCCGCCGGATAGGCAAAGACTTCCTCGGCCCCGAAAGCCTTCTTGTAGAACTCGGCGGCCTTGTTGGCGCCGTCGACCTGCAGATAGGGGGTCAATCCGCCAAGCACTTTTGGCCGGGGTGGGGTCTGGTCGGTCATTGCATGTTCCTCTTCACGTTTGGATTGGCCTTGCGGACCATAGGACGGACGAGAGGACGCCAATCCTACAGGGTCGCGGAAATTTTTGGCCGGGCGACAACCGATGGGTTGGGAAGGCGTGCAACGAACTTGCGTCGGCGGCTTCCAATCAGAGCGCAATTCTCTCGGCTCGCAGGCTAAAAGAGCTGGATTGCGCGCCGCCTACTCAGCCCGGAGACGACAATGATCCTCTATTATCAGACCCACTCACCTTTCGCGCGCAAGGCGCTGGTCTTCGCGCATGAGGCACGCGTCGCCGATCAGCTCCAGGTCATTCATCACGAAACCAGCCCGACCTTGCACAACGCCAGTGTCCACGCCGAAAACCCGCTAGGCCAAGTGCCGGTGCTGCTGCGTCCGGGCGCGCCGGCGATCTTCGATTCCGACGTCATCTGCGCCTATCTCGATACGCTGCATGATGGCCGGAAGTTGCTGCCGCGGGTCGGCGAGGCACGCTGGCAGGCGTTGCGGCTGCAATCGGCCGCCCAAGGTCTTGCGCAGACGGGGATCGCCTTGCGCTGGGAGACGGAAAGGAGACCCGAACAGCTGCGCTATGATGCTCTTGCCGAAGGATATCGGCAGAAGATCGAGGCGACCTACGACTGGGCCGAGAGCGCCCTTGACGACGAGGCGCCGCTCCATGTCGGACATATTGCGCTAGCCACCACGCTGTCCTGGATGGCGTTCCGTCATCTTCCATCGTTTGGTTCGCGGGCGCGGCTGACGCGCTGGTTCGAGGCTTTCGAAAGGCGCGCGTCGATGCGTGCGACGCCGCTTTCGGGCGATACGCATGATTGATTCGCGCTCGCCTGAGAGGCGGCGAGCGTCAACGGTTGTTCGGAGTGTCGAGGATTTCCGGAAAGCCGATATCCTTGCGCAGCGCGGCCGGCAGCGACAGCAGGATGCGTTCGCCGCGGCGACGGGCGCGCGCCGCGGCATACCGGGTTGCGATGCGACCGATGGATGACAGGACGGACATGGTGACTTCTCCCTTGGGGTTGGCGCCGGCATCATCGTGTCGGCATCCCAAGGACGGGGCTGCAACGGGCGATCCGACAGATTGCCGAATCTTTTTAGCGGCCTCTGTTATCGGCAATGCGCTTACTTCAGGCAGCAGTCTCCAATCGTTCGATCGTTTCAAGATCGGCTCTCTTGGCCTTCGCCTCGACGGCGAGGTCATAGCTTGCCTGCATGTTCATCCAGAACTGCGGCGTGGTGCCAAAAAACTTCGCAAGGCGCAATGCCGTATCAGGCGTTACCGGTGTCGTCTCGCTAGCCAGGCGCTCGATGCGGGTGCGCGGCACATGCAGCTTTTTGGCCAGCGTGTAAGACTTCAGACCAAGCGGTAGAAGATACTCTTCGCGGAGAATTTCTCCTGGATGGATAGGCGGGTTGATATCAAGCATTTGGGACCTGCCTTTCAATGGTAGTCGGTTATTTCAACATCTTCTGCTTGCCCATCCACCCAGCGAAAGCAGATGCGAAACTGATCGTTGATGCGGATCGAATGCTGACCGGCGCGGTTGCCTTTCAAGGGCTCAAGCCTGTTGCCGGGAGGCGTCTTGAGATCTGACAGTTCGACGGCATTGTCGATCATGTAGAGCTTTCGTTGGGCTAATCGTACAAGATCCGAAGGGAAGCCCTTTGGAGACTTGCCGTTCGAAACGGCTTCGCTGGTCTTGTCCTTGAATGAGCGTATCATCCCCGGGTTCCGCTGGACGTACCATGGCATGATACGTTCCGGAAATCAAGAGGGCGCCTCATGATGAGGCCAAGGTCCGGCCTGGCGACGACAGGCCCGACTTCATCGGCATGAATCAGTCCCGCCGCTCAGCCGGTTCCCTCGGCCACCTCGCGGAAGAAATTCTCCGGATCCTCGACCTCGGTCAGCTTTCGCTTCTCGATCAGCCAGAAGCGGTTGCCGACAGCACGGATGAAGGAACGGTCGTGCGAGGCGAGCAGGCAGCTTGCCTGGTGCTTCAGCAACTCCTCCTCCAGCGCTTCCTGGCCGTCTATGTCGAGATGGTTGGTCGGCTCGTCGAGCAGATAGAAGTTGGGATTGGCGAGTCTCAGCGCCAGCATCATCAGCCGCGCCTTTTGGCCGCCCGACAGCACACCGATCCTGCGTTCCTGCATCTCGATGACCACGCCGGCGCCGGCAAGCAGCGAGCGGGCGCGCTGTTCTCCGACATCGTAGCGGCGCGAGACCATCGCCAGCGGCGTGTCGTCGCTGCTGATTCCGGACAGCGCCTGGTCGCTGTAGCCGAGCACGGTCGACGGCGTCACCTTCACATTCCGCACCGTGTCCGGCTCGAGAATGACGTTGCGGATCAAGGTGACGAAGCGCGACTTGCCGACGCCGTTGCGGCCGAGCAGCACGATGCGATCGCCCTGGCAGATGTGGCGCTTGCCGGTCCTGAACAGCAGCGTGCCGTCCGGTGTCTCGACCGCCGCGTCGTCGAGCGTGATCAGCACCTTGGCGTGCGTGCCGCGATTGGCGAGTTTGATCGCCCCCGCCGATTTCTCGCGATGCGCCGGATTGGCGGCCTCTTCGAGCTTTTCCGCGCGCTGGTTGAGCTGTTTGGTCTTGACGGTCAGCAGGTCGCTGCCGGAATTGATGCCGATGTTGTTGAGCTTGGCCGCCTGCCGGCGCAATTGCTGGGCCACCTTCATGTCGCGCTGGAACTTTCGCTCAGTCGAGGCGTCGACCTCGTCCAGCGCATCCCTGGCCCGCGAATAGGGGAGAGAAAACACCGGCGACTGTTCCGGGCGCAGGAACAGCGTCCGGTTGGTGGTGGCGTCGAGGAAGGCTCGGTCATGGCTGGCGATGATGACCGGCACCTCGCGCGGCAGCGCGTTGAGCCAGGTTTCCAACTGGCTGATGCGGGCGAGGTCGAGATGGTTGGTAGGCTCGTCGAGCAACAGCACGTCGGGATCGGTGACCCAGACGCGGGCGATCAGCGCCAGCCGCTGCCAGCCGCCGCTCAGCGCCTGCATCTCTCGCTCGCGCATTGGTTCGGGCACGTCAAGCGAATCGAGAACGATATCGACGCGCCACATCTCGCTGTCGGCCTGCTCCGGCGGCAAGGCATCCGCCACCACCTGATAAAAGGTGCGGCCAAGCAGGGCAGGGGCAACGGACTGCTCGACATGGCCGACACGCAGGCCGCGCGTGCGGGTGATGTCGCCCGTCGTCGGCTCCAGCTCGCCGGTCAGGCATTTCAGCAAGGTCGACTTGCCGCGGCCGTTGGTGGCGACGATGCCGAGCCGGTCGCCAGTGCCGATGCTGAGGTCGAGATTGGAAAAGAGCGGCGCACTCATGGTAACGCCGAGGGATTTGAGGCTGATCAGGGCCATGTTCGATTTCTCTGGTCTGTCCGGAAAATCCGGCTCGATGCACTTTGACGGTGCGCATGCCGGTCATCAGGCCAGGCGTTGCGGCACCACGAAGGGCAGACCAAAAAATCGAGGCGGGAAAAAACCCGGACCGTCCCTGGTCAGCCCTGCAAGCAAGCTCGCAGGGCGGAAATCGGGCCACGCTGACGATGGTGATCGAAAAACACGTTAGCCCTCCTTTCAAGACGTTCGAGTATGGGGACCGGTTACACCAAAGGCGGGGCCGATGGCAAGGGCAAGGCTTCCAACCGGCGGGGAAACGGGTCCAGCACCAGCACGCAGCCGGCGATGATCGCCACCGCGCCGAAGCACTGGATGACGGTCAGCGACTCGCCAAGCAGCATCGTGCCGATCAGCACGGCGATCGTGGTCACGGCGAATTCGACGCTGATGGTCCTGGTCGCGCCGATGCTGGCCACCAGCCGGAAATACACGACATAGGTCAATGCGCTCATCACGCAGGCCAGTATCGCCAGATAGAGGAAGTCGACAGGGCGCGGCACTGCCGGCACCGGCACGGCGAGCAGCAGCGGCAGCGTCATCAGGCCGCCAAACAGGAAGGCGGCGCTGGTGAGTTCCAGTGAGCCGGCCGATTGCAAATGGCGATTGGCGTAGTTGCTGCCGAACCCCGCCGAGAAGGAACTGAACAGTGAGGCGGCACAGCCGATCGCAAAGGAAGCGGTGACCGGAACCGCGGGGAAACCGACCAGGACGATGATGCCGGCAGCGCCGAGGACAGAAGGGGGACGCGAAGGATCGCTACCGTCCCGGTCTACCTGTCTTCCCCGGCCGGCGCTTTTCGCGGCGGGCGTCGCCTGGGTCCTCGTAAGAGCCGATGCCGGCGCGCTGACGGACGATTGGCCTATCGGTGTCGCCGCGATCCTTCGCGCCCCCCTCTGTCCTGCCGGACATCTCCCCCACGAGGGGGGAGATTGGCTGTGGCTTCGCCGGCACTTTTCCCTCTACCGGTTTCTCGGTACGGCGCACCGTCATTTCGTCCAGAGAATTCTTCTTGAACAACGGTTTGGCGGCGTCGCCCGGGATGCCGAAATCGGAGCCGTGCGCCTCTTCGGCCGACTGCTTCTTGAACAGCGAGCGCGACACCGCCCCTGACGGTGTCGGCATATCGGTACCAGGCCCCATATCGTCGAGCGAGGGCTTGGCGAACAGTGGCTTCTTCATCGGCACGGCGCCGTCGGCGCCCATCTCGTCGAGATCGGGCTTGCGAAAGAGGTTGGGCCTGGCGGCCTTGGCCGCCTCTTCGGCGGCGCGTGCCTGGTCGAGCTTGCGGAACCGCTCCTGTTCCTCCAACGTGCGATGCTTGGCCACGCCCTTGTTGTGCTTGCCCTTTTCGCGGCCCGAGGCCGGACTTTGGCCTTCCACCTCGCGCGCCAGCGGATCGTCGGAGATCGACAGTTCCATCTCGCGCAGCCGCTTGATCTCGTCGCGGATGCGGGCCGCCTTCTCGAAGTCGAGATTGGCGGCGGCGTCGCGCATCTGCTTGTCCAGCGCGTCGAGATGGGCCTTGAAATTGTTGCCCATCATGGCGCCGGCGCCGTCGGTGAACTGCGAGATGTCGGCGCGGACGTGGTCCTTCTCGTAGACCGAATCCAGAATGTCGGAGATGCGCGACTTGACCGATTCCGGCGTGATGCCGTTGGCGGCGTTCCATTCCATCTGCTTTTCGCGGCGGCGATTGGTCTCGGCCATTGCCCGTTCCATCGAGCCGGTGACCTGGTCGGCGTAGAGGATGACCTTGCCGTCGACGTTGCGGGCGGCGCGGCCGATGGTCTGGATCAGCGAGGTTTCCGAACGCAAAAAACCTTCCTTGTCGGCATCGAGAATGGCGACGAAGCCGCATTCGGGAATGTCGAGGCCTTCGCGCAGCAGGTTGATGCCGACCAGCACGTCGAAGGCGCCAAGCCGCAAATCGCGCAGGATCTCGATGCGTTCCAGCGTGTCGATGTCGGAGTGCATGTAGCGAACGCGCACGCCCTGCTCGTGCAGATACTCGGTCAGATCCTCGGCCATGCGCTTGGTCAGCACGGTGACCAGCGTGCGGTAGCCGGCGGCGGTCGTCTCGCGGATTTCGCCGACGACGTCGTCGACCTGGCTCTTGGCCGGGCGCACCTCGACCGGCGGATCGATCAGCCCGGTCGGGCGGATGACCTGCTCGGCAAAGACGCCGCCGGCCTGTTCCATCTCCCAGCCGCCGGGCGTCGCCGAAACGGCGACCGAGAGCGGCCGCATGGCGTCCCATTCCTCAAAGCGAAGCGGCCGGTTATCCATGCAGGAGGGCAGGCGGAAGCCATATTCGGCCAGCGTCGCTTTTCGCCTGAAGTCGCCACGATACATGCCGCCGATCTGCGGCACGGTGACGTGGCTTTCGTCGATGAAGACCAGCGCGTTGTCGGGAATGTATTCGAACAAGGTCGGCGGCGGATCGCCGGGCTGGCGGCCGGTGAGGTAGCGCGAATAGTTCTCGATGCCGGCGCAGGAGCCGGTGGCTTCCAGCATTTCGAGGTCGAAGCGGCAGCGTTGTTCCAGCCGCTGTGCCTCCAGCAGCCGACCGGCGCGCTCGAGCTCGACCAAGCGGTGCTTGAGCTCTTCCTTGATCGACTTGATCGCCTGGTTCAGCGTCGGGCGCGGCGTCACATAGTGTGAGTTGGCGTAGATCTTGACGCTCTTCAACTCGCCCGTCTTCTGGCCGGTCAGCGGGTCGAACTCGGTGATCGCCTCGATCTCATCGCCGAACATCGAGATGCGCCAGGCGCGGTCTTCCAGGTGGGCCGGGAAGATTTCGATCGTGTCGCCACGCACGCGGAATGAGCCGCGCACGAAATTGATGTCCTGGCGCTTGTACTGCTGCGCGACGAGGTCGGCGAGTAGGGCGCGCTGATCGAGCCGGTCGCCGATCTGCATCTGGAAGGTCATCGCCGTGTAGGTCTCGACCGAGCCGATACCGTAGATGCAGGACACCGAGGCGACGATGATGACGTCGTCACGCTCGAGCAGGGAACGCGTCGCCGAATGGCGCATGCGGTCGATCTGCTCGTTGATAGAGGACTCCTTCTCGATGAAGGTGTCGGTGCGCGGAACATAGGCTTCCGGCTGGTAATAATCGTAATAGGAGACGAAATATTCCACCGCGTTGTCGGGGAAGAATTTCTTGAACTCGGAATAGAGCTGCGCGGCCAGCGTCTTGTTGGGCGCCAGGATCAAAGCGGGCCGCTGCGTCTCCTCGATCACCTTGGCCATGGTGAAGGTTTTTCCGGAGCCGGTGACGCCGAGCAGCACCTGGGTGCGGTCGTTGTTGTCGACGCCCTCGACCAAATCCTTGATGGCGGTCGGCTGGTCGCCCGCCGGTTCGAAGTCCGACACCATCTTGATGGCGATGCCGCCTTCGGATTTCTCCGGCCGGGCAGGGCGGTGCGGTGTCCACAGCACGCCGTCCTTGTGCAGCGGATTGCCGGATTCGATCAGCGCCGAGAGCGCGGCCACCGTGGCGGTGACGCCACTGGACGACATCGTCTCGGCTTCCTCCAGCGAGATGTCGAGGCCGGCGACCGGATTAAGGCCGGCTGCCGTGCGTTCGCGGGCCGACGCGGCGCCGCCCATCGAGGTGCCGCGCGCGGTGCGGCCCGGCGCGGCGGACCGCTCGGGTATCTTCTTCGGCGACTTGGCGCCGCCGCCTTTGCCCGTGGTGCGTCCTTCCCGTTCAGCCTCCTGCTCGATCTGCTCGGCCCAATCCGCGATCGAACCGGTCAGCGGCGTGCCCGACAGTTCTGCCTGCGGCATCTCGGCGAAGCCGCCCTTGTGCAGCGGCTCCGAGGCGTCGAGGAAATCGGTCAGCGGGCTGCGCCGCTTCGGCGCGGCGCGGTCCTCATTCGCCGTCGGCGGCGTTTTTTTATCGGGGGATTTGGCCATGTCCCGAATATGGGAGGTCTTGGCGAAAATGGAAAGAGCACGATGAAGGCAGGCGTGCCGCCGGCTGCGGCTCCTGACAGCAGGCTGTCAGGAGTGGGCAGGTATGGCTCGCTTCCTGCTCGCAGGGGTCAGGCGCCGCGCGCGTTGTCGGCCACGCGGGTCGGCGATCCATTCAGGCGCGGCACCACGACGAGCCGGGTGACCTTGCCCTTCTTGAAGGCGGCGAGGAAGCGCGCATAGTCCTTGAAGGCGACGCAACCGCTCGACTGGGCGTAGCGGCCCCGAAGCAGGTAGGTATGGGCCAGCAGGCCGTCGCGATTGTATTTGTTGCGGCCATCGACCGGTGTTAGGCGCAAGGCCTCCACACCGTGAAAGCGCGACTCGCGCAGCGACAGATTGTAGGTGTTGGGCGGTGTCGGTCCGCGGTTCTTCTGGTCGGCATAGCGCGGCTGGTCCGCCATGGCGCCTTTGCCCGAATGCGCCTCGAGCCTCGAGCCGTCAGGCATGTAGACAGTGCCGGCGCTGATGTCGTAGACGGCGACGCCGTTGCCTGCGCCACTGCCGCCGCGCGGGCCGCCGAACAGGTTCTTGAACGCCTGGCCGAGGCCGCCGGCGGGAACGTCGGGCTTGGCATAGGCCAGCACGTCGCCACCATCGCGGGTACGGCCTTGCCGGGCCGGCTGCGTGGCTTGCTGGACGGGCTTCGGCTGGGGCGCCGGCTTCTGCTCCAAAGTCTTGGGCTGTGCGGCCGGCTTGTCCTCTTCCACCACCCTGGGCTGCTGCGGCGCGTCATATTGCGGGCGGCGGGTCGGCAGCGGCACGTCATCGGTGAGCGCATCCGGCAGCGAGGCGGCGTCGCCGGGCTGTTGCTGCTGTGTCTCGACCGGCGCAACCGCGACGTCGGGCGAGGATTCGGTCATCGGCAGCGGCGAGGCGAAGGCTTCGTCCTCGACAGGCAGAGACTCGACCAGGGCAAGCGCCAGCTGCGCGTTGTCGGGCGTTTCCGACTGGGCAAAGCCCATCGGCGCCGCTGCGGTCTGCACGACCGAACCCGTATCGGCGGGGGCGAAACGTTCCGCCGCCGGAGCCGGCAGGTCATTGGACAGGCTGGCCATGACCTGTAGGGACGGCACGAGGGATGCCTCGGTGATCTGCGGGGCGGGGCTGGAAATCAGGGGACGGGTGCTGGCCGTGCCCGCCGGCTTTCCCGCGCCGGCGAAGGCGGCAGCGAGCTTTGTCGGCGACAGCGACGCTTCCATCAGTTCGAAGCGCTGCTGCGATTTCGACTTCGCCGGCGTTGGCTTGGCCTGCACCACCAAGCGCCCGGATTTCTCCGCCCTGGAGGTTATCGCCGCCAGCTTGAAGCAGCTGGCGCCGCACTGTACGGCGTGGTCGTGCAGCGCTTGCGCGCCGCCATGGGCATTGGCTGTCACGAAGGGCGCCGCAGAGCTGAGGAAACGCTGTTTCAACGGATCGGCGAGAGCGAGCGTGCCCGGCATGGACAGCGTCTGTGGCAGGCCGATCGACGCCGTCGAGAGCGAGGCGCCGACGGAGCTGAGGCCGGCCATGGTGCCGATCAGCCATAGGCCGACGGCAGCGCTGACGCCCGGCACCGCGACCCAGCGGACAACCCGTTCAGGGGTGAAGGATGAGGCACGTGGCGCTTCGAAAGCGGTCTCGCCGCTCCAACGCCTGTCCTCGACAATTTTACGACTCAAGAACGCCATGCAACCAATCTTGCTCCAAGCGGCTCCCACGTCCGCGGCTGTGATAGCCGCGACGACCATTCTGTGAGTGATCCCAGGTGGTCCCCGACGCGTTTGCCGCGCCTGTCGTTAGTTGCCGATTGCTTCAAAATATGGACAAAGTTGGTTAACCAATCCCTCTCAAAACCAATGGAGAGACGTGGACTTTGTGCCGAAAAAAGGCTCGTCCACGACCATGCACGCGGTATTGCAGCCCTTCCAAGGCTGTTTTGCTGCCTGTTTTTGCCTGCTGAGTCAAGCAAAACAGCCTTCGCTAGTCTTAGCAAAAAGGCGGTTCGGGCGATTCCCGCGGCAATGAGGCACGCCGACATGCGTCGGCCGCGCCGCTGCTACGCCACCGGCTGCCTGCAAATAGTGTTGCCGTCCTGCCACAATTCTTCGGCCTGAAGGATCGCCTCCCGGCGGCCGATTGACTCGTTTTGGGAGGCAGTGCAATCCGTTCAAGTGCTTGGTTTTAGGTGGCAAAGGCCACTTTTGGAGGCTTTTTCCATGAAGCGTCGAGACTTCTTGGCGCTGTCGGCGGGAGCTGCGGCGTTTTCCATTCTTCCGGCCGCCGTCAAGGCCGCCGTGCCGGTTGCCTATGACCGCAATGCGGAGGTGCCGTTCAAGGACAAGAAATCATTCATCGACTGGATGGTGGCCAATCGCGGCGAGGATCCGAAGTTGCTGGCGGAGCGGTTCGATCGCTTCCAGATCATGGTCTACAACAAGGACGTGCTGGACGACCGCAACAAGCGCGCCTTCCTGCTGACGCCGCGCGAGGAGTTCGTGCTGCCGCAGAATATGGGCCGCGCCTATGATCATGCCTTCCTCGACATCGGTTATGGCGTGACGATTTCAGGCCCGCATCTGGTCGGGCGCATGACGACGTCCATCGACGTGCAGTTCGGCGAAGCCGTGCTCGAGATCGGCACCGGCTCGGGTTACCAGTCGGCCTACCTCGCCAACCTCACCGACAAGGTGCACACGATCGAGATCATCAATCCTCTGGCGCAGCGCACCCGCCGCACCTATGATGGGCTGATCGAGCGCGGCTACAGCGAATACGGTTCGGTCACCAGCCGCAATGCCGATGGCTATTATGGCTGGGAGAGCGTCGGCCCGTTCGACAAGATCATCGTCACCTGTGGCATCGACCACATCCCGCCGTCCCTCCTGCAGCAGCTCAAGCCCAACGGCGTGATGGTCATTCCGGTCGGTCCGCCGGGCGCCCAGCATGTGCTCAAGGTGATCAAGCAGCAGCTTGCCGACGGCACGTTCAACATCGTCCGCTCGGACATCTACAACGGCAAGGTGGTGCCCTTCGTGCCCTTCACCAAGCTGGAAGGCAACCAGATCGTCGGTACGCATAACGGCTGAGTTGCCGCGCGGCGGCACCGGCCTTGCCAAATTTCGCACCAAGGGGCCTGAATGGCAGCCGTCGTACCGATCTCTCGACCAGGCATCGCCCCGCTGGAGGCGCCACGGCTTGCGCACTATCTCGCGGTCGGGCTGATCGCCGGCGCCATCATCGCCCTGCAGATCGCCGTCATGCGGGTGTTCGCCGTGGGCAGCTGGTCGCATTTCGGCTCGCTGGTGGTGAGCCTCGCCATGCTTGGTTTCTCCCTGTCCAGCGTCGTCATCTTCGCCGGCAAGGGCTGGTTCGACCGCCACTGGCAAGGCGCGGCAACAGTGGCCCTGCTGCTGATCGGCCCGCTCGCCGTCGGCTCCAACCTTGTCGCCCAGACGGTGCCGTTCAACGCCATCTTCCTGGTTTCCGATCCCCAGCAGAAATGGCGGCTGCTCGCCAATTTCCTGCTCTATCTCCTGCCGTTCCTAGCCGGCGCCTTCTTCCTCGGCATCGTCTTCCTGAAAAGCCGCACCGCCTTCGGCCGCGTCTATTTCGCCGACCTGACCGGCTCGGGGCTTGCCGGCCTCGTCGTGCTGGTGTCGCTGTATCTGTTCGCGCCTGAAACCATCATCGTCGTGCCGCTGCTTTTGTGGGCCGCCGGCTCGCTCTTGTGGTTCGCCGCGTTCGGCGCCTGGAAGAGTGTTGTCGCTGGTGCCGTGGTTGCGGCGCTGTCGATCGCCGGCTACCTCATGCTGCCTGGGCTCACAGGCATACCCGACATCGCCGTCTCGCAATACAAGGGTGTCGCCTATGCCCGCAATTTCCCCGACGGCAAGCGCATCTACCGCAGCGTCTCGCCGTTCGGCGATTTGCAGGTCTATGCCAGCTCCTATATGCACTTCGCGCCGGGCCTGAGCGACAACGCCGCTTTCGGCATGCCCGAGGTTCCGGCCAACACCTATGTCGGCATGTATCGCGACGGCGACGGGCCGGAAGGCATCATGCGCAACTTGGCGCCGGCCGAGCAGGTCTATTTCCGCTATCTGCCGATGCACTATCCCTATGTCATCAAGCAGAAGCCCAAGACATTCGTCGTGCAGTTCGGCGGCGGCATCTCCACCCAAGCGGCGCTCAATGCCGGTTCGACATCAGTGACCGTCGCCGAAAGCAACCCGATGACGTTGCGGGCGTTTCGCGATTCCGTGCTCAGGGACGTGACCGGCAATATTCTGGCCGAGCCGCGGATCAAGGTGATCGACTATGACGGGCGCCTGTTCCTCGCCAACACGGCGGAGCGCTACGACGTCATCGACCTCAGCCTCGCCGACAGCGTCGGCCTGTCCAATCCCGGCGGCTTCGCCATTTCGGAGAAATATGCCTACACGCGTGAGGCGATGCTGAGCTACATGCACGCGCTTGCCGATGGCGGCGTGCTGTCGATCACCTTGTGGAACAAGGAAGAGCCGCCGAAATCGGTGCTCAAGCTCTATTCGACCGTCGCCGAAGCGGCCAGAACCTTCGACCGCCAAGGTGCCGCCAACGATATCTTCGCCGTGTCGAGCTATCTCTCCACCACGACCGTGCTGTTCAAGCGCGGCGGCTTCACCGAGGCCGAAATCAAGACGCTGCGCGACTACACCAAATCGATGTCCTGGGAGGAGGTCTACTATCCAGGAATAGTTTATGACGGCTCGGGGGCGCAAAAGGTACTCGATGATTACCGCGCCTCGATCTTCGGCAGCGGACAGGACGCGACGCTGACCCAGCCCGCCGATGCGTCAGCGCCTGCAAATCCTGACTGCGACCCGACGGCGCCTGCCGATCCGACACTCGATGCTTGTGCGGATGCCGGTGCCGGTCCGCAGGTGCTGCCTGCGACCGCGTTGCAGCGCATGACCTGGCACGCGCTTTTGACCGGCGGCTGGGAAAAGCTCGCCAACGATTATGTCTTCGACGCGCGTGCGCTGAGCAACGACCAACCCTATTTCGCCGCCTATGTGAAGGTCGCCGACCTGCCGCGCACGCTCGACCGGCTCGACCTGTTCCAGGACGACTGGGGCTATCTCCTGATCTGGGCGACGCTCGGCATTGCCTGCATCACGGCGGCATCGCTGGTGCTGCTGCCGGTCATCTTCGGCTGGCGCATCGTGTTCTCACGCTCGCGCGGCAAGCTCGGCACCATCCTTTATTTCGCCTGCCTCGGTCTCGGCTACATCATGGTCGAGGTCGGGCTGATCAGCCGCTTTACCGTGGCGCTGGCCAACCCGACAGTCTCGGCCTCGGTGCTGATCTCCTCGATGCTGGTGTTCTCCGGCCTCGGCAGCCTGTTCGCCGAGCGGATCTTCGACCGCGCCAGGACGCTGCTGCCGGTTGTGCTGCTGACGGTCTGCGTGCTGCTGCTGGCCTACGGGTTCTATCTGTCGCCCGTGCTCGACCGGATCGGCGCCTATCCCTATGCCGTGCGGCTGCTGCTCTGCTTCCTGCTGGTGTCGCCGCCGGCCTTCCTGATGGGCATGCCGATGGCCACCGCGATGACCTGGCTGGCGCGGCTGGGCAAGGAGCATCTGTTCGTCTGGGCCTGGGGCATCAATGGCTGTTTCTCGGTCATCGGCTCGGCCGCCGTGCCGATCGTCGCCACCAGCTTCGGGCTCAGTGCCGTGCTGCAATGGGCAGCGATGGCCTATGTCGTTGCCATCCCGGCGTTCTTTGCCGTGCTCCTGCCATCGAAGGCGCCCGCTCTCCGGGTGGTGCCCGCCTGATGCCGGACCGGCGCGCCATCGTCGCCGGACTGCTGGCCACGGCGGCGTTTCCGGCGGCAAGCCAGGGGGCGCGCTTGCACAAGGCGGTCTCGACCATCGTGCCGTTCAAGGCGTCACCGTTTCCGTACCGGGGCAAGCTGCCCGACGGCTCCGGGCCGTTTCTCGACGTCGATGCGAACGGCCGCCACGGTCACACCTCGCCGCGCGGGGGAATCTATTGGGAAGACGAGACCTATTCCGATCGCTCGACGCTGCTCGCGATTCCCAAAGGATTCGATCCCGCCATGCCTGCTGTCATCGTGGTGTTCTTCCACGGCAATGGCGCGACCTTGCAGCGCGACGTGGTCGGGCGCCAGCGGGTCGTCGCGCAGGTCGAGGCTTCAGGCCTCAACGCCGTGCTGGTGGCGCCGCAATTTGCCCGCGACGCGCAGGATTCCAGCGCCGGCAATTTCTGGACACCAGGCTATTTTGCCAAGTTCATGGCCGAGGCGGCGCAAGGCCTGGCCAAGCTGACCGGCGCCAAGGCGGCAAAATTCGAGGCCATGCCGGTGGTGATGGTCGCCTATAGCGGCGGCTACAATCCGGCCGCTTCCGTGCTCGGGAATGGTGACATCGGCGGACGCCTGCTCGGGGTCATCCTGCTCGACGCCGTCTTCGACGAGGCCGGCGTCTTCGCCGACTGGATCGCGCATCACAGGAAGAGTTTCTTCGTCAGCGCCTATGGCAAATCATCGGCCTCCGGCAATGCCGAGATCAGGCGGTTGCTGGCGGGCCACGGTATAGATGCCAGTTCCGATCCACCGCGCCGCCTCGAAGCCGGCACTGTCGCCCTGCTTGCATCGGACGCTGCGCACGACACGTTCGTCACGCGGGCCTTTGTCGGCAATCCACTGCAGTGGCTGCTGGCCCGGCTGCACGGGTTCGCGCGCTGAGGCACCTCCATCGCCTCAGTGCGCGCTCAGTTGAACCACAGCGCGAACGTCAAGAACCCGCCGCCGCCGAACTGGCGCTGGATCTGATCGAAATCCTCGCTGGTCAGGATCTTGCCGGTTTCGAGGTAAGGGGCGATGCCGGGACCGGTGATCGACAGCACGAGGTCGAAGGGTTTTGGCTCGTCGAAGAAGCGCTTCATGTTGATGCCCTTGCCGGTGATGCGGAAATGCGGCAGCAGCGCGCGGCCTTCGAGCAGATCCTCGGCCATGGTCAAGGTGGCGAGCCAGGCCTGGACCTGCTCCTCGCCGACTTCGAGGCCAGTGAGCGGGTTTTCGCCCTTCTGCTGCGGGCCGGGCAGCCATTCGCGGTCATTATCGGTCTCGGCGCGGATCGCCTTCCAGTCCTCGCGCGACAGCCGGATCATTTCGAGCAGATCCTGGCGCGCCGCCTTGCGACGCTCCGGCTCGATCACCGGCCAGTTGATCATGTGCACCATCGAGATGAAATCGGCGATGCGCCATTCCGAGGAGAAGATGCTCGAGCCCATCTCACTTGGCGGCGGCACGAGGATGTCCTGCAACGGCAGCTTGGCGCGCGGAAAAAGCATGTGGAACGAGCCGTCGAACGTGCCCCTGAAATCATGCGCCAGCCAGAAATCGGCCTGCGCCATCAGGAACTCGGCATAGCCCTGCAGCCAATAGCCGTCGGCGCGATCGAAGCGGAAAGTGAGCGCCGGTGCGGCGCCGTCCGGCGCCATGCCGCCATGCGACAGCGCGGCCATGATCGCCGCCATGCTTTCATCCGGCGCGATCGTGCCGTCCTCGTTGAGGTCGATACCGACATGGGTGAGGTCGATGAGCATGCCGATATCGGCATCGGCCGGCACCGAACCCAGTGTCGCGGCGGATTTTCCCAGCCGGTCGCGGAACGCGACCAGTATGGCGCGGAACTCTTCATAGGTCAGCGGCTCGGGTTTGGGATTGGGCGGCACGGGCAGCTGCATCAGTGGCAGCATGAAGGATTGCGGGCTTTCGAAACCATGGCGGTGCAGGCCGCTGGCCAGCAATTCCAGCGCCGTGAAGAACTCGCCGGCGCCGGCGGCATAGGCGGACGCCGGATCTTTCGGCGCGGCCGCTTCCAGGGTAGACAGCGCGGCGTCGCGCGCGGCTACGGTTTTTGCCTCAAACAAAGCGGTTGCCGCTTCCGGCATGGCGGCCGATGCGGACGACAGTGGCACGAGCAGAATGAAAGCCGATCCCAGCAGGCTTGCTATTCGCGTCATTTTTCCCTCCCATTTGTCGCCAGCGACCATACACAGATTTACGATGTCGCGCCTGTCGGCGCCGACACGCTGTCCACATCGTTGATTGCGGACGGCTTCAACCAGCCCGCTGGACAGTCTAGACAAGGCAAACGATTGGGCGCGCCGTGTCGAACTATCCGCTCTCCTATAAACTGTCCTGGCTGCCGCATTTCCTGAAACCGTCGCTCGTCGGTGACGCCACCGGGTTTGCGCCGGCATCGGGGACGCTGATGGACCGGCCACCGAGACAGACGGTGCGGCTGGCCTTCATCGGCGACATCTCGGCGGTCGCCAACCGGAGCGCGCCCGACTGCGATCCGGCGATCAAGGCCCTGCTGGGCACGGCCGACCTGATCATCGGCAATTGTGAAAGCCCTGTTGTCGACAGGCCGAGCGCGTTACTAGGAACCAAACTCGGCACGCATCATGCGATGAGCGAACGCTTTCTGGTCGAGGCGCTGGCGGCGGTCGGCATCGGGCGCGAAAAACTGGTGCTGTCACTGGCCAATAATCATGTGTTCGACCAGGGCGTCGCCGGTTTCGACGTGACGGTGGCCGCGTTGAAGCGGCTCGATATCCGCACCATCGGCCTAGCCGCCAATAGTCCGGTTCGGTCGATCAAAGTCGGGCCCCTGGATGTCGGCTTCGCTGCTTTCACGCTGTGGCGCAACGCCGACGAGAGCTTGTTTGCCGGTCGCGTGTCGATGGACAGCGACCCGACAGGCTGGCCGCGCGATCGTTTCGACCTCCTCTGCGCCGTGCCGCATTGGGATTGGGAATTTCGGCATTTTCCGCGTGCCGGAACACGGGCGCTGGCGCGGCGGCTGGCCGGGCAGGGCGTAGGGCTGATCGCCGGCCATCACGCGCATGTCGTGCAGCCGGTGGAGCGGATCGGCGACGCGATCGTCGCCTATGGGCTCGGCGATTTCCTCGGCACCGCTTTTGCCCGCCAGCCGTGGCCGGGGCGGATCGGCGGGATTTTCGTCGTCGATGTGAGTGCCGATGCCGATACGCGCGGCAGGATCGCCGCCCACCGGCTGCATCCATTCATGCGGGTACGCGTGGGCGACCATGAGCGGCTGGTGTCGGTGGAGGAATTGGAGAGTTCGATAAGGGGAAAGGTCGAAGGGCGGCTGGGCGCAATCTTCCCTTCTCACACAAGAGGATAAGGGATCACCGCTCTATCCGGCTGGCGTCATTCCTGCAAAAGCAGCTATCATAATGGAGCAAAGCGGGCTTCGGCAGCGGGGGGATGGCAATGGAAACTTTCATGCCGGGCGCGGCCGACATCGCGGCCATCAAGAAGGACATCGAGACCTACGAAGCGACAAGGGCCTCGGTGGCACGCGGGGTCAAGTGGCGCGTGCCGTTGTTCGTTGGCCTGGTGGTCGTCTTCGTCGCGCTCATTGCCTGGCTGTTCAACAAGGTCGCCGATCCCAACGAGCAATGGTTCTCGACGCCGCATGTGTTTCTCTATGGCATCGGCTTGGTGGTGTCGATCGTGGTCTATTTCAGGGCAATCAGGCCGGCGGCGAGGCTGCAGCAATCGTTTCGCCAGACGCTGATGCCGATCATCTTCGGCTTCATTGGGGATATGCGCTACCAGCACGACGTGACGCCGCATTCCTTTGACCGATTGCCGCGCGAGACGGTCGGCGGTTTCACCATGAGCCGCTTCGATGACATCATCTCAGGACGCTATGACGGATTTGCCTTCGAGCTGTACGAAGCCGATCTTTGGGATGGAGGCGCCACCAAGAACAAGACCACCACGTTCAAGGGCGTCATCGTCGCCTTCGAGACCATCGAGCCGTTTCCAGGAATACTGGTCGCGGCGCGACGCGCCAGTGGCGTGATCGGCTTTTTCCGCGGCATGTTCGCGCCCAGGATGCAGGAACTGCCGTCCGGCGTGCCGGAACTCGACGCCGCCTACGAGTTCCGCACCAACAATGTCGAGGCGGCGCGGCCGCTGGTGACCGGCCGGCTGGCGCAAGCGCTGAAATGGCTCGGCGAAACCTGGCCGGACGAGCCCGCGCGTGTCGCGCTCAACGGCAGCGACGGTTTTCTGCTCCTGCCGCAACCGAAGAACTTTTTCGAGCTACCTGATATTTCGGTGCCGCTCGACTACGCCAGCCATGTCGCACCGATGATTTCGGACCTGGGTGCCATGCTGGCGACCGCGGCACTGGTGCGCAAGATCGGCGCAAGCTAGTCCGGTTGGGCAAACGATCAACAATCGTAACCGGATTTGTCGCGCAGGTAGTCCGCTTCTTCCTTCGACATCCTCTTGAACATCACACACACGGTGAAGCTACCGACTTGCCGCCCGTCGCGCCTGTATCCCCAGTCCGAAATATCGTCCCTGGTGAATTCTATGTTCTGGCCGAGGACGACATTGCGCACAGCTACCGGTTCGTTTGCCAATATGCCGACGAACCCTGTTTCGGTACGCTGGAACGGGATGACCCAGAAGTGCTCGCTGACATCCCCATCGCGCACCTCGACCTTCAATTTGAACCTGTCCGTGCCCGAGGGCGGCGTTCCGGCCAGGGCCAGGAACTCATCCAGGCTGGCAAGAGCCTTTGCAGTCGCCGTCGCCATCTCGGGGTCGTCCGTGGCAAACATAAGCGGTTTGTCATCGTTCGGATTCGCGGCTTGCGCGCCGGCCGATCCCGGAGCACACGCCAGCATTATCAAGGACATCATGGATCGGACTGCAAGCTTCATGGAAAGGCCCCCTTCATGGTAACGGCGCACCATCCGGCATCCGTTCCAGATTTGCAACCGGAGCGCGAGTTTCGTCCATTTCAATTTGGCGATCCGAACTGATCCATGACACAAAATGTGTATCGATAACCGCTCGGCCGTCTGTTTCGTGATGCTGCTCGAGACGGATTGCGGCGGCCGCGCCGTGATCGCTACCGCTCGCCACAATCCGTCCAAACGACTCTTTTCGCGAACAGAAATGCGCTCGCCGGAGGAACCGAAGCGGCCTGAAATGATGTCGGCCGCGGACAATATGTCGGAATTAAGCCTATGATATCCTTTGCGAAAATTCACCCAACGTGATTTGCCGATGATGGCTGTCTCGTTCCAGTCTCGGGCCGTTCGGTGCTGCTCTCTCCCAAGCGGTACCGGAAAACCGAAACAGCACGGAGTGCTATCCATGAAGAAGACCCTCGCAACCACCGCCGCTCTGCTCGCCTTCCTCGGCACGGCCTATGCCGCGACCGTTCAGGGCACCATCCAGGCGGTCGATCCGACAACCAAGTCGGTCACCCTCGACGACGGCAAGATCTACCAGCTGTCGCCCGATGCGTCGGTCGGGAAACTGAAGGTTGGTGCCAAGGTGGCGGTGACCGTCGACGAGAAGACCGGCATGGTGACGTCGATCAAGAAGGCTTCATAGCGACTGCTGACCGGACTTTTGAGACCCTGCTCCAATCTGGCCGGTTCCTTCGGGGACCGGCCATTTTCATTATCTTGGGCACTCACCGCCAGGCGACGACGGTGGTAAAACGCCGTTCCGGCAGCGCCGCTATGGTTTTTGCCAAAAGGCCGCGCTATTCCTTGGCTGACGGGGGATCCGCATGGCCGAGGAACAAAAGGGATTTCGCCTGTCGCGGCGGCTGCTGCTGGGGGCGGCTGTTTTCGGCGGCGCGGTACTGTGGGGTGGTACCACCGTGGCGCGGCTGGCGCGTGGCCCGTCAGGGCCGAAGAACACCGGACGCATCGCCGATATAGACGGCATCGCGCTGCCGCTGAAGCCGATCGCCAGCCCGCCGGCCTTCGATCCGTCGCTGCCCTGGCTGGCAAAAGGCGGCGACATCAACGACGCCAGCGGCCTGTCGAGGACGCCGGTCTACGGCATGGTCGAGGTCAGCGAGGAAGAGCACATCGCCAGGGCGCTGGCCTTCGCGCGCGCCACCGGGCTGAAAGTGTCGCTGGCGGCGATCCGCCATTCGATGGGCGGGCATGCTTTCGACGACAATGCGCTGGTTCTCGACCTCAGAAAGTTCAACAAAGTCACGGTGAACGCCGCGGCCAAGACAATGACCTTGCAGCCGGGCGCGTGCTGGCACGACATCCAGAACATGCTGCATCCGCTTTTCGCGGTGAAGGCGATGCAGTCGACCGACATCTTTTCGGTCGGCGGCTCGCTGTCGGTGAACGCGCATGGCATGGACCATCAGGCAGGCTCGGTGGCCGGTTCGATCCGCTCGATGCGGGTGATGCTGGCCGACGGTTCGGTGACCACCTGCTCGCCAGCCGACAACAGCGAGTTGTTCCGCCATGTCGTCGGCGGCTACGGCCTGTTCGGCGTGGTGCTGGAGGCGACGCTCGATATCGTCGACAATGCCGTCTACCGCACCTCGCGCGAGATCATCAAGTCCGACGATTTCCCGAAATTCTTTGCCGAGGTGCTGGAGCCGAACAAGGACATCGGCCTGTTCTACGGCCATCTGTCGACCGCGCCGGGCAATTTCCTCGAGGACATGATCGTCTACCGCTACGATAAGGTGGCGGAGCAGCCGCCCGTCGACCAGCCGGCGCTCGGCGAACCCGATGGCGTCGGCCTGAAGCGGGTGATCATGAACATGGCCAAATGGGGCAGTGCGTTCCAGGAACTGAAATGGTTCACCGAAAAGACGCTGGAGCCGAAATTCGAGAGCTGCACGGTGCCGCGTACCTCCGCGCTTGCCGAGGGCGAGGCCTGTCTCGTCACCCGCAACAACCCGATGCACGATTCGGTGCCGTATCTGTTCAACGACCTCATGGGCGAGACCGACATACTGCACGAATATTTTATTCCTCGCGCCGCCTATGTCGAATTCATCGCGGAAGCGCGCGAGATCCTGCGCAACCAGGATCTGCCGGTGCTCAACGCCTCGGTGCGCATCGTCCACAAGGAGGACGTGGCGCTGACCTATGCGCCGGAGCCGGCCTATTCGCTGGTGCTCTATATCAACCAGCCCGCCGATGCCGATGGCAATACCAGGATGCGCGCGCTGACACGGGCCCTTATCGACGTAACGATCAAGCATGGCGGCCGATTCTTCCTGCCCTACCAGCTGCACTATACGGCCAAGGAGCTGCTGGCGTCCTATCCCGAGCTGCCGGCTTTCCTGGCGGCAAAGCGCCACTATGACCCGACGGAACTGTTTTCCTCGACCTTCTACCGTGCCATCAAGGCGCTGAGCGGGACGGCTTAGCAGTCAGAGGAGAATTCCATGCGGATGGGATCAGCGGCGGCGGTGCTCGCCTTCGTCGCACTTTGCCCCGGACCGGCCGGCGCTGAAGACCTGAAAGCCTTCAGGCTGACGATCGACGGCAAGGCGGTTGATATAGATGCCGGCGAGAGCGCCCATGTGACGTTGCCGGACGGCAAACAGGTCGAAGTGAAGCTCGACAAGAACGATTTCGCGACCTTTTCCGGCGACAGTTTTTCCTTCAACCATCCGAGCGGCATTTCGGTGACCAAGACCGATCTCGGCGAGAACGTCACGCAATATCTGATGGCCTCGGCGCTGGGCACGATCGTCGTGGTGCAGGAATACGGCAAGATGAACCCGGTGTCGCTGAACCAGCTGATGCTGCAGGAGATGACGAAGGAATCGGTCAAGGCGGGTGCCAAGCTGACGCAGCAGCCGACGACGCGCAAGCTCGCGGACGGCAAGGAATTGACCGGCATCACCGCCGAGGTGAAGACCCGCACCGACACCGCTTATTTCGAGATCGTCGGCTACGGTCTCGCCGACCAGGGACTGCTGTTCATTACGCGTGTCGCGGGCGAGGACGCGGCGACCGAGAAGCCGCTGATCGACAAGTTCTGGCAGAGCCTGAAGCTGAAGATGTAGGCGAGGCCTACAGCTTGCCCGGCACCAGGCCGGCCAGCCAGTTCACGGAGCGCTTTGCCGCGTCGGCGGTTGCCGAGACGGCGCGGCCGAGATCGGTCTTGACCACGGCGTAGCCATTCCTCGTGCGATAGAGCACGCCGGTGCCGCCATCCACCACCTGTTCATAGGCGACGGGGCGCGCAGCGGCCGCGTCCAGGGCCGTCGTGGGCGATCCGACCGGGACGCTCGGCCGATGGCTGAGTTCCGGCGGCAGCGGGCTTTCCGTTCTGACGATCCGGCTGGCGGGCTTCAGTTCCGGGCCCGACGCGATCGCGGCCAGGTGCGATGAGGACGCCGAACCTTTCGCGCGACAGATGCCGGACACCAGCGGATAGTTGAAATTGCGCTCGTGCAGGATCTGGCTTTTCATCGCGGCTTCGCAATCGGCGATGGTCGACCACTTGGCCGGCGTCTCGCCGATATATTCGCACAGCTTGGCGTCGCAGTCGCAGCCAACGATAGTCATGGCGACAAGGGCGGTCTTGATCACGGTCTCGTCCCTTCGAGATGCCCCCCGGCAGCCCAGTCAGGCGCATGTCGCGTTCCAGGCGACATGCATTCTCCATTGCGCGCGAACAAGGCGGGATTTTGGCTTCGACCGTGGAATGTGCGTGGCGGCGCGTGCCTACCCGGTGCCCGGCAAGGTCCGTTTGAGGAAATTGGCGATCAGCCGCACCACGTCATGCGGGCGCTCGACCTGCGGGATGTGGTTGACACCATCGAGGACGGTCAGTTCGGCGTGTGGAAACAGCGAGGCGATCTCTTCGCCCTGGGCCAGCGGCGTGGTCGAATCCTCTCGCCCCCAGATGACGAGAACCGGCGGCGTGAAGGCGCGATAGTTCGCCTTGTTGGCGGCAAGCGATTTCCGCTCGTCATTGTAGAGGCCGCTGAACAGCCAATGACCAACGGCATTGGTGGTGCCCCTGACGTTCAGCGGGCGCGTGTAGATGGCGATGCGCTCCGCCGTGACGAGATCGTCGTTCTCGATAAATTTGCGCAAGCCGAACCGGGTCATGAGCGGATTGGTGAAGGTCGAGGCAGTCAGGAGCTGGCGTGGCCAGTCCCTTTTCAGGAGGGATGCGAACGGCAGGGCCGAAGCCTCGGTCTGGCCGAGGCCAATCGCCACGTCGAGCAGAATCAGCGCATCGATGCGATTCGGAGCCGAGAAGGCGGCTTCGATCACGCCGCCACCACCATAAGAGTGGACGCCGACGCTGAAGTGCCGAAGGCCGAGCGCGTCGGCAAAGCCAAGGACACGCCTGGCGTGAGCGGCGCGCGAATAGTCCTGGTCGGCCGGTCTTTCCGAATAACCGAAGGGCGGCATGTCGACGGCGATTACGCGGAAGCCCTGTTCACCCAGCGGCGCTGCGATATCGCGGTAGGTCTCGGCCCACGATGCCGTGCCGTGGAACAAAAGCAGGGGCGATCCGTCCGACGGTCCCCAGACCTGGTAGTGCATCTTCAGCCCGTCGACCGTCGCGAACAATGCTCCCGCCGGAGCCGCTTCCCGCGGCGACAGGGTCTCGTGAAAAGCCGCTGCGGCGCGAAAGCCGACGAGCGTCACAATGACCAGCACGACCAGCATGAGCGCGAGCCAGCCGACAATCCGGATCAGTCGACGCATGGCAGGACTGTCGCCTCAATAGTCGTAGACGTGTTCGAGCCCGGCTCCGGCCTTCATCAGCGATGGCAACACCAGATGCAGCTTGCGCACGGCCACGACCATGCCGGTGCGGCGCGTCGAGGGATCCGCCGGGAGCGGATAGCTGAACAGGATGCGCATACCTTCGGGGACGGCGATCGAATCGGTTGACAGCACCGTGACCATGATCTCGTCATTGCCACCGATCTCGACAAAGGAGACACCCTTGTCGATCAGCCGCGGGATCATGTCGGTGAAGACCTGATATCGCTTGGTGACGAAGATGGTGCCGTCCGGGCCCAGGTCCCGTTCCAGCAAGGTGTCGGGCTCGTCGCGGGTGGCCTCGCCGACCGGCCCCTTTGCCCAGACATGGACATCGAGGAAGGCCGGGTCGGAAGTCGCGGCAAGCGCCTTCTTGATGAGGTCGGCATACCCTTGCTTGATGGTGTCGGCGAGGCCGAAGGCGAGCTTGCGTTCGGTGGTGCGGATGGAACTGTCACCAGGCGCCGGCTGCACGGCAAACAGTCCGGCGCGCTTTTGCGCATAGGGAAACTGGTACCACGGCACCTGGTCGAGAAAGCCTGCATAATCCGCCGCCACCTTGGCCTGGTAGATGTCGGCGGCGGTGCGCTTGCCCGATGCCGCCTCGGTGATGCGGCCGACCGTGTTTTCGTAGGCCCACTGCAATATGTGCTCGATCGAGTGGCTGGTGCCGATGATGATCAGCATCTGGTGGTTGGCATAGTTGAACTTGTAGGGGGAACTGGCGCGCATCACCGTCGCGTAATCCTGCCAGAAGCGGCCGACATAGGACCAATAGGGAAAGCCGCTCGGCTGGTCCTTGGCGACGAAACCGGCGTATTCGCGCGCGGCGTAGACGATCGCCCATTCCGGATAGGTGAGGAAGGTCGATTCCTCCGGCCGCTGGTAGCCGGGGATCTCGGCGCGCACCTTGTCGGCCAGCGCCTTGGGTGGCGCGCCGTCGGCAATGCCGGGCAGCGGCGTCCTGTCGAGCGACGGCGTCGTCAGGAAGCCATAGGCGAGCCCGGCGATCGGGATCAGGATAACGATGACGATCAGCCAGAGGATCGCCTTGATGATGCGCTTTATCAAGCGGGCCATGGCCGGTCAGGCCGTGGCGAAGTGGTCGTAGATGCGCTTCGACAGCCAGAAGCCGATATAGACGGCGATGCCGCCGATGACGATGTGCGGCAGGTTGGCGAAGAAGCGGGTGGGGAATTCAATGTCGTTGAGGGAGCGGAAGCCGTTGATGAAGATGCCGGCATCGAGGCAGCCGGAGCCGGTGATCAGCCCGAGCACGCCGTCGAACAGATAGACCGAGCCGAACAGCTTGAAATAGAACACCGCCTGGCGGTGCGAGACGAAGGCGGCGGCCAGCGCCCAGACGCCGGAAAAGGCATGCAGCAGGTCGTCATACCATTGCAGCGAGAACAGGCCGAACAGATTGCCGTCGGCATCGTTGAAGGCCGGAATGTAGCCGATGGCCACGACCGCGAAGAACAGGAATGCATGGGCGACGGCAAGCTTCTGGATCAATGTCATGAAGTATCCCCCTTCAATTGACGTCGAACGTTAGCTGATTTTGTTTCCGGTTGCAGCCCCAACCGGAAACACCGCAACAATTGTGTGGGAGAGCCAAAAGACAGTCGGCGCCGGGATTTCTCCCAGCGCCTCCCTGTCAGATCAGGACACGGTCGCGGCAGCAACTTCCGTAAAGTCGTCGCGCCATGCCGGCCTTGATTTTGACGGTCCTGCCAGAAGCCGCCCGAGGGCGACGTCCGTTCCAGACCACGCCGGTCTTGGCCCTTGCGGGCTTTGCCCTGCGTGCCATCGAAGGTTTTTGCCGTCCTTCATGGCAGCATCGGTCCGCCGTCGGCGTTGGCACGCTTTCCGCGGCCCCGTAGGTCTCGGCTTCCGTCCCTCGAACAGGCAAGCCTGCTCTCGCTTCGGGCCGTACGGGCCTCAGGAAATCCGCCTTTCACTTCGCCTTTCGGCTTGATGATCGGTAGCCGCCTGAGATGGGTTGAACTTACGCCGGGTAAGGGGTTTGGGGAATGGCCGCGCCCCTGTGGATAGCGGGATTATCGGGGACCGATGCCAGAAGCTAGGGAAATTCAGGCGCGAAGGCCTTAGACAGCCTGCCCCGCTTTTCGGCGAACGAACCGACGGTGCCCCCTTGCTCTGCCGACAGGCGCGGGTTTCAATACCGGCTAAGATCGGGGCCGGCTAAGATCGGGGCCGGCAAAGGATCGGGCGCGGCATGTCCGGCGCCTTCCGGGGGAGGACGCGTAGTGAAGGTCGGGGTGGTGCTCAATCCGATTGCCGGTGGCGGCCGGCTGAAACGGCATTGGCCCGATGTCGCCGCCGCGCTGAAAAAGCACTTCGGCGATTTCGAACTGCGCGAGACGCAGGCCGAGGGCGACGCCGAACGGCTGGCGCTCGATCTCGCGGCAAACGGCTTCGACCTGGTGATCGCGGCCGGCGGCGACGGCACGGCCAGCGAAGTGGCCGACGGCCTGCTGCAGGCCCGCGAGGAGGGCGGCAGGACAGCCGAACTCGGCCTGCTGCCGTGCGGCGCCGGCATCGATTTCGCGCGCGGCCTCGGCCTGCCGAAGGAGATCGACGCAACGCTGAAACGGATCGCCGACGCCAAGGCAAGGGCGGTCGATGCCGGCCGCATCTGCTATGTCGACGATCATGGCGCGCTGGCCAGCCGGCACTTCATCAACATCGCCAGCCTCGGCCTGTCGGGCGCCACCGACCGCGCCGTCAATGCCGACAAACGCAAGGGCAGGATGTCGGCCAAGGCGCTGTTCCTGTGGCGCACGGTGGTCGAGTTCATCCGCTATCGCTTCCAGGACGTACGGATCACCGTCGACGACGCCACGCCGGTCGAGGCGCGGATGGCGCTGGTGGCGGTGGCCAACGGCAAATTCTTCGGCGGCGGCATGATGATCGCGCCCGATGCGGAGCTGACCGACGGGCAGTTCGACATCGTCATCCTGCGCGCGGCCGGCAAGCTGAAGCTGATCTGGGATATCAGGCTGCTCTATGGCGGCAGGCATCGCAACCATCCCGCCATCACCATCCTGCGCGGCAGGAAGGTGGTGGTCGAACCGCTCGGCGATGTGGAAAAGAACGGCGCGCTGGTCGATATCGACGGCGAGTCGCCGGGGCGCATACCGGCGACCTTCGAGATCCTGCCCGGGGCGTTGATGCTGAGATATTGAAGCGAGGCGTTGCCGGAGGGGTAGAGCGCCCGCGGCGGAACAGCACCGTTGCAACGCCTTGATGTACCGCGTGGAGGGTGTTTCCGCCAATCGCCGTGGTATGCAATCCGATCGAAACTCTCGCTCGGGAAACCAGTCGAGATGTTGCAGCTCTGATTCAAGTTGTTGCGGCTATGATTCTAGATTCTTGCCCAACGCATTGATTTCATTTGCTGGCTCATGTTGCTCAAACCTCCAGCTTGGCCGGAAAACCGGGCGCACGAAGATCGGTTCCGACCGCGTCTTCCAGCAGCTTGACGATCTGGGTCGACCAGGCGTCGCCGCCATAGGCAGCCTTGCCCTGCTGAAAGATTGCGTCGACCCGCGATGCGAGCTCCAGCGGAACGCCGAAATCCCTGCCCATGGCGAGCGCGAAGCCAAGGTCCTTCAATGCCAGGTCCATGGTGAAGCCGATGTCATAGGAGCCGTTCAGCACCAACTGGCTTTCGGTCTCGTGCACGAAGCTGTTGCCGGAGGAGGCCACGATGGCGTGGTAGCTCTGCGCGAGATCGAGCCCTCCCTGCTTGGCCAGCATCAGCGCCTCGCCGGCGGCGACCAGATGGATGAAGGCCAGCATGTTGGTGATGACCTTGATCACCGCCGCCGAGCCGATCGGGCCCATCAGGAACGACTTCGCGCACATGGCTTCGATGGCCGGGCAGTGGCGCTCGTAGAGGATGGCGTCGCCGCCGACCAGCGCGGTGATTTTGCCGACCGCCGCCAGATGCACGCCGCCGGTGACCGGGCATTCCAGCGTCTCGATCCCCTTGGCCGAGGCGAGGGCGGCCAGCCGCGAAATCTCGTCGCGGCCGTTGGTCGACATCTCGATCCAGGTGCCGCCCCTGGGCAGACCTTCCAGCAATCCGCCCGGGCCGGCCAGCACCGCCTCGCTGACTTTTGGCGAAGGCAGGCACGTGATGGCATTGCCGGCCCGCGCCGCGGCTTCGGCCGGGCTATTGGCGGCCGTCGCGCCGAGCACGACAAGGCGCTCGACGGCGGCGGGGTCGCGGTCGACAACGGTGACGACAAAGCCGTTGCGGATCAGACTGGCGGCAAGGTTGCCGCCGAGATGGCCAAGGCCGATGAAGGCGTAGCTTTCGCTCACGGCATCAACGGTGTCTGCATCATCTGCAGATGCAGGTCCTTGCCGGTATAGGGATGGGCATCGCAGACCGCCTCGTTGAGCTCGACGCCGAGCCCAGGCTCCTTCGATGGGATGACATTGCCGTCCTGCCATTCGATCTTCTTCTTCAAGAGCGTGGCGTGGAAACCGTCCCACTGTTTCAGCGATTCCAGGATGAGGAAATTCGGCAGCGTCACCGCGAGCTGGACGTTGGCGGCACCGACGATCGGCCCGCAATAGCAATGCGGCGCGACCTGGATGTGATAAGCCTCGGCCATGGCGGCGATCTTCTTGGTCTCCAGAATGCCACCGGAGCGGCCGAGATCCGGCTGCAGGATGGTGGCGGCGCGGTTCTCGATGACTCGGGCGAATTCGGATTTCGTCGTCAGCCGCTCACCGGTGGCGATCGGAATCGAAGTCGCACGCGCCACCTGCGCCATCACTTCGGGCATGTCAGGCGGCACCGGCTCCTCGAACCACAAGGGATCATAGGGTTCGATGGCGCGCGCCAAGCGCAGCGCGCCCGATGCGGTGAACTGGCCGTGCGTGCCGAACAATATGTCGGCGCGGGTGCCTACCGCCTCGCGGATCGCCTTGATCATGCGGGTCGAAACGTCGATGTCGATGAGGCGCGGCTGGTGGCCGTCGAAGGCGGTGTAGGGGCCGGCCGGGTCGAGCTTGACGGCATTGAATCCCTGCTCGACATATTCGACCGCGCAGGCCGCCGCCATCTCCGGGTCGTTGTAGACATTCCTGCCATCCGGCGCGTCCTCGGAATGCACGCTGCCGGTGTGCGGATAGAGATAGGTGTAGGAGCGCAGCGTCTCGTGCACCTGGCCGCCAAGGAGCTTGTAGACCGGCTTGTTGGCTTCCTTGCCAACGATGTCCCAACAAGCCATTTCGAGTGCGGAAAAACAGCCCATGCCGGTCACGTCAGGGCGCTGGGTGAAGCCGGAGGAATAGGCGCGGCGGAAGAAATTCTCGATGTCGTGGGGATCGTGGCCGATCAGATAGCGCTCGGCCATGTCCTCGACGAGCTTGGCCGTGACATGGGCGGAGAAGGTGGCGTTGTAGGCCTCGCCATAGCCGACCACGCCGCCATCGGTGGTGAGCTTGACGAAGATGAAATACTTGCCGCCGATGCCGGGTGGCGGGTTGCCGACAACCCATGTCTTGACGTCGGTGATCTTCATGTGTGGTCCTCCAGAACCAGTTCGGCGCCCTTCCACCCGGTCATGACCGAGGCAGCGTTGGTGTTGCCGGTGATGTTATCGGGAAAGATCGAGGCGTCGATGACGCGCAAGCCTTCGAGCCCGTGCACCTTGAGGCGCGGATCGACCACGGATCGCGAGGGGTCGGGGCCCATGCGGCAGGTCGAAACCGGGTGATAGACCGTGCCGGAGCGGTTCCTGAAATCGGTAATCAGGTCGGCGTCGGACTGGATCGACGGGCCGGGCAACACCTCTTCGGCGATCATCTCGGCCATGGCGGGCATCGAGGCGATCTTGCGCACGAATTTCACCGCCGCCAACATCTCGTCGACATCGGCGTTGGTCGAGTAGGCGTTGGCGACGATTTTGGGATAATCCAGCGGATTGCTGGAGCGGATCATGATCTCGCCGCGGCTCGACGGACGGCAGTTGGACAGGCCGATGGAGAAGCCCGGCCACGGATCCGGCGTCAGGATCGGCCGCTCGCCGTTCTTCGGGATGAGCGTCGAGAAGGCCTGGAAATAGAGCTGCATGTTGGGCCGGGAAAACGCCGGGTTGGTGCGGAAGAAGCCACCGCCATGGTTCATCGACAGCGACAGCGGGCCGGAGCGGGTCAGGATGTACTGCATGCCGACCAAAAGCTTGCCCCACCAGGGGCGCAGGATCTGATTGAGCGTCGGCAGCTTGCCCTTGAAGGTGTAGTTGATGCCGACATGATCCTGCAGATTGGCGCCGACATTCTCGTTGGCATGAACGACCGGGATGCCCAACCCTTTGAGCAGCGCCGCCGGGCCGATGCCGGAGAGCTGCATCAGCTGTGGCGAGTTGATCGAGCCGGCGGACAGGATGATTTCACGGCCGGCGTGGGCCGTCTTGGTCTGGCCGTTCCGCAGATATTCGACGCCGACGGCGCGCCTGCCTTCGAACAGGATGCGGCTTGCCAGCGCGTTGGTCTCCACGCGGACATTGGCGCGCTTTATCGCCGGGCGCAGGAAGGCGCGGGCGGCCGACATGCGACGGCCGTTTTTGGTCGAGATCTGGTAGATGCCGACGCCTTCCTGGGCGGCGCCGTTGAAATCGGGATTGAGCGGCAGTCCGGCCTGCTGGCCGGCGGCGAGATAGCGTTTGGTCAACGGGTGGACGGCGCTGGCTGTATCGCTGATGTGCAGCGGGCCGCCGGTGCCGCGCCATCGGTCGGCGCCGGCCTCGTTGTCCTCGAGCGCCTTGAAGGCCGGCAACAGATCGTCATAGCCCCAGCCGGGATTGCCGGCGGCGCGCCAGTCGTCGAAATCCTCGCGCGCGCCGCGGATCCAGACCATGGCGTTGATCGAACTCGAGCCGCCAAGCAGCTTTCCGCGCGGCCAGTGATCGACATTGCCGCCGAGGCCGGGATCCGGCTCGGTCTTGTAGTTCCAGTTGACGGTGGGATCGAAGAAGGTCTTGCCGTAGCCGAGCGGCATCTGCACGTAAAAGCGCCGGTCACTGCCGCCGGCCTCCAGCACCAGGACCGAGAAGCGCCCCGAGGCCGACAGTTTGTCGGCCAGGACCGAGCCGGCCGAGCCGGAGCCGACAATGATGAAATCGTAGGTCTGCATGGTGGACGTCGGTGGCTCCTGAATGTGGCACCAACCTAGGCGCGGCGGGTCCGCCAAGTCGCCGGGCCTTCCGGCATCGGTTGTGAAAAAAGCGACTGGTATATCCAGCCGGGTTGCCGGGAATACCGACAATCACGCTTGATATGTATGGGGTCGACGGACTATGCGAGGGCATCGGCCACTCTGCGCAAGGCAGGAGAACCCATGCGTGTCCTGTCGGATGCTTTCATTCCCGAACTGCCGGGCTATTACAAAGGCAAGGTCCGCGAGAATTACGACCTTGCCGACGGCAGGCGCATCATCATCGCCACCGACCGTCTCAGCGCCTTCGACATCATCCTGACCTCGATCCCGTTCAAGGGAGAGATCTTGACGCAGACGGCGCGGTACTGGTTCGAGGAAACGGCCGATATCTGTCCGAACCATGTGCTGGAATATCCCGACCCGAACGTCGTCGTCGGCACAAGGCTCGACATCCTGCCGGTCGAGATCGTCGTGCGCGGCTATCTGGCCGGGACCACCAGCACCTCGATCCTGACCCGCTACCGGCGCGGCGAACGGGAGATGTACGGGATGCGCCTGCCGGACGGCCTGCGCGACAATGAGAAGCTGGCCGAGCCGGTCATCACGCCGACCAGCAAGGCCGCGGATGGGGGCCATGACGAGCCGCTGTCCAGGGCCGAGATCATCGAGCAGGGTCTTCTTACGCAGGAGCAGTGGGACACAGTTTCGAGTTACGCCCTGAAGCTGTTCGCCCGCGGCCAGGCGCGCGCCGCAGAGCGCGGCCTGATCCTTGCCGACACAAAATACGAATTCGGTACCGACAAGGACGGGACGATCATTCTCGCCGACGAAATCCACACGCCCGACAGCAGCCGCTACTGGATCGCCAGGAGCTACGAACAGGCGCTGGCTGATGGCACGCGACCGGAGAGCTTCGACAAGGATTTCATTCGCTCGTGGGTGACGGCGCGCTGCGATCCCTACAAGGACCCGATCCCGAGGATTCCGGACGAGATCATCGAACAGGCCTCCAGCGTCTATGCCCAGGCCTACGAGGCGATCACCGGCAAGGCATTCATCCCTGACACGTCCGGGAATACGGTTCTCGATCGTATCCGCGCGAACCTGAAGCGCTATTTTTGAGAGGTGCGATCTCGGGGAACCGCGTTCCTCGGCGATTGGGAGAAACCCTCTGATACCCGAAGCCGCTGAAAATCAGGCACAATCGGGCGAATGCCAGGTTAGCCGATGCCTTGGGGCGAGGAATCAGCAGCCGCCGCGCGTTGACCTATTCCTGTAGCGGCGATACGGGATCGATGACCATCATTGCTTAAGGATTCTGCCCATGGTGCAGTACGCGGACGGACGGCCGATCGGAGACCTGACGCTGCGCACGCTGGCCATGCCTTCGGACGCCAATGCCGCGGGCGACATTTTCGGCGGCTGGGTGATGGCGCAGATGGACCTTGCCTGCGGCATCCGCGCCGCCGAGCGCGCCAGGGGTCGCGTGGTGACGGCGGCTGTCAAGGAGATGTCCTTCGCCAAGCCGATGAAGATCGGCGACACGCTGTGCATCTACACCCATGTCGAACGCGTCGGCCGCACCTCGATGACGCTCAAGGTCGAGGCCTGGGCGCAGCGCTATCTTTCCGACCTGATGGAAAAGGTGACGCACGCCGATTTCATCATGGTGGCGCTGGACGGCGAGGGCAAGCCCAAGGCCGTTCCAGCCGAAAGCTGATTCGATACCGCCAATCCGGACATTTGTAACATCACCCGAGCGGAGCGATGCGGTCAGCGACATCCTGCCGTTGCCTCCACACCCAATTCTGCGGGCGTCGGAGGAAGACAATGCGTCAACACCTATTGAACGGCTGGCTTGCGGCGGCTCTCGCCGCGCTCGCCTGCCTGCTCGGCATAACCGCTTATGCCGAAGTCAAACAGGACCTTGGGCACACCGCCTGTCTGCGTGACACGGCTGGTGTGAAGGAGCGGACAGCGACGTGCACGATCTGCAGTTCGACGCCTTGCGGGGCCATGGCGCGAAGAGCCTGACCGGCTGCCTTTGGAATGTGGTCACCGCCACGCGCGTGAGCACACCTTGAGCGCCATGGGCGAACCAGGACTTCTCGTCCAGGGAACCATGACTTCGCCTTGAAACACGAACCGCCGCTCAGTGCGAAACTCCGGCCTCCTTGCCGCGCAAGGGTTCAGGCTTGCATCTCGTCGAATCTCGCGCGCGCCGACTGAACGCGTTGGGTGTTCTTGCGGGCCCATTCGCCGAGCGCGCCGACCGGGACCAGCAGCTCGTGGCCAAGCTCGGTCAGCTCGTAGTCGACGCGTGGCGGGATGGTCGGAAACACCTTGCGGGTGACGAAGCCGTCGCGCTCCAGGCCGCGCAAGGTGGTGGTCAGCATCTTCTGCGAGATGCCGCCTACGGCCGCGCGCAACTCGTTGAAACGCAGCGGTCCGCGGCCAAGCTTGCCGACCACGAGCACGGTCCATTTGTCGCCGACGCGCTGCAGGATCTCCGACACGGCCCGGCAGTCCTCGGTGTTATGCGGGTGCCTCAGTAACAAAAACGTGCCTCCTTGCGCGCCGGTTTGTCAGTATCACATATAGCGCCGGTATCCAAACGATACCAAAAATTCCCGCAAGGAGAGCCCCTTATGTCCAAGCCCAAAATCGCCATTGTCATCGGTTCGACGCGCGCCGCCCGCTTCGCCGACGTGCCGACGCAGTGGATCGCCAAGATCGCCAAGGCACATGCCGATATCGATGTCGAAATCGTCGACCTGCGCGATTTTCCGCTGCCCTTCTTCGATGAGGTCGCGTCTTCCGCCTGGGCGCCGTCGCAGAACGAAGTCGCACAGCGCTGGCAGAAGAAGGTCGCCGGATTCGACGGCTTCATCTTCACTGCCGCCGAGTACAATCACGGCCCGACGGCCGTGCTGAAGAACGCCATCGACTACGCCGCCAACGAGTGGAACAAGAAGCCGGCCGGCTTTGTCGGCTATGGCAGTGTCGGTGGTTCGCGCGCTGTCGAACAGCTTCGTCTCCACGCCGTCGAATTGCAGATGGCGCCGGTCAAGTCCGCCGTCCATATCGCATGGGGCGATTTCCTTGCCGTCCGCCAGGGCGAGAAGAAGCTCGAAGATCTCGAGCACCTGAACCAGGCCGCCACCGCGCTGGTCAATGACGTCGCCTGGTGGGCCAAGGTGCTGAAGGCCGCTCGTGCCGCCGATGCTATCGCCGGGGAAGCCCAGGCGGCCTGATCCGCCGGATCGGATTGTCCTCCCAAGGCTACGGGGCGGTGCTTGCGCCGCCCTTTTTTGTTGGCGGGTTTCTTGCAAAGAAGTTGCGGCTTGGCCTGAAACTGCTGGAAACGCCGCGCCGCACCAACCAAACCTCTTGGCGTTGCGGCGGAGCATAGGAGGTGAACTGTCACCGGACGTGCTGAGGGCCAGCCTGCCCGAGCGGGTTCCAACTGGCGGCGAACGGACAGCTAAAGGTCGCAATCGGCTGCGCCGTGGCGCGGGCGAGCAGCAGGGCGCGTTCCCTGTCATTGCGGGTCAATTGGGCGGCGTGGCGGAACGCGGCGCTGGCTTCCGCCTGATGGCCGAGTTTCTGCAGGAGATCGCCGCGCACCGTGGGCAGAAGATGCGAGTCTTTCAGGCGCGGCTCGTCCTTCAGCATCTCGACGATGGCAAGGCCTTGCGCGGGGCCGAACGCCATGCCGACCGCCACGGCGCGATTGATTTCAACGATGGGCGAGGGGGCCGTGAGCGCAAGCGCCTGATAGTAGGCCGATATCGCGATCCAGTCGGTGTCGGCGGCAGTCACCGCGCGGGCATGGCAGGCCGCGATCATCGCCTGCAGCAGATAGGGTCCAGGCGCTGATGTCAGGGCCATGGCGCGGTTCAGGCCGTCGAGGGCGCGCCGGATGAGCGACCAATCCCATCGGCCGCGATCCTGGTCGAGCAGCAGGATCGGGTCGCCCGCCCCGCCGGTGCGGGCCGCGAAGCGGGAGGCGTTGAACTCCATCAGCGATACCAGCCCCTGCACCTCGGGCTGATCTGGCATCAGTGCCGCCAGCGAGCGGCCGAGGCGCAGCGCTTCGCCGCACAGGCCGGCGCGCAGCCAGTCCGGTCCGGCGGTGGCCACATAGCCCTCGTTGAAGATGAGATAAACCACCTCCAGCACAGCACCGAGGCGTTCGCGCCGCTCTTGCGCACGCGGCGTCTCGAATGGGATGACGGCATCGCGAAGGGTTCGCTTGGCGCGCACGATGCGCTGGGCGGCGGTGGCCTCGGGCACCAGGAAGGCGCGGGCGATCTCCGGCGTCGACAGTCCCCCCAGCAGCCGCAAGGCCAATGCGGCGCGCTGCTCGGTTGGCAAGACGGGATGACAAGCGGTGAAGATCAACCGCAAAAGGTCGTCGTCGATATCCTCATCGAGCGCCCCCTCGATGTCGGGAATCTCGCGCTCCAGCTCGCTGAGGTCTACGGCGAGTTCGCGATGTTTGCCATCGATCATGGTGGTGCGGCGCAGCCGGTCGAGCGCGCGGTTCCTGGCGACCTGCGTCAACCAGGCGGCCGGATTGCGCGGAATGCCGTCGCGAGGCCAGCGCTCCAGCGCCAGCAGGAAGGCGTCCTGCGCGATTTCCTCGGCCAGCCCGACATCCCTGAGAGTGCGTGCCAATCTGGCGGTAAGCTTCGGCTGCTCGATCCACCAGACGGCTTCGATGGTTGCGTTGGGGGTCAATCCTTCAGGCTGCCGAGGCGGTCCGCCACCTTCTGGACGTCCTCGGGAAATTCGCTCATTTCAAAGACCTGGCGGATTTCGATCACGTCACTCTCCCCGGCGGGGCAGCGGCGGGCCCATTCAATGGCCTCGTCGCGCGAGCGTACATCGATCACCAAATAGCCGCCCAGAACTTCCTTGACCTCGGCGAAGGGGCCGTCGACGACCACAGGCTTGCCGCCTTTGAAGCTGACCCGCGCCCCGGAGGATGGCGGATGCAGGCCGTCGAGCGCCAGCAACACGCCGGCTTTCTTCAGCTCGTGATTGTATTTCATCATCCGTTCCACCGCCTCGGCGCCGGGCATGACATCGGGCGCGGCGTCCGCGTAGCCGCCGGGGATCATCAGCATCATAAACCGCATGGTCTTTCTCCTGGGTTGGGTTGGTTCAATCATATGACGAGCGGGCAATGGCGAAATCGACACGCGCGGCAAGAAAATTCAGGTCGCCAGCAGTTCAGGGCCACAGTGGTTCGGGTCCTTAGTAGTCGGGCCCTCAGCCAGGCCACAAGCCGGCTTGGTTGGACCGCCATATCGGCGGGGCTGCCATCTGGCCCCGCCGGTCGGCCCTGATATATCCGGCTGCGATCCATCACATGAGGGGCCTCGTGAAGTCATCCAGCCTGGCAGGCGCCGTTTCTCCCATGGTCCCGGTGCTTGTCTGCGCGCTCGGCATCTTCCTTCTGTCGGGGATGGACGCGGCCATGAAGGTCCTGGTCATCGCCGTCGGCGTCTACAACACGGTGCTGTGGCGCAGCATGCTCGCGACCGTGGTTGCGGGCGCCGGCTGGTCGGCGGGGCCGCGCACGCTGCCCACGCCTTCCGTGCTCAGGCTGCACGCATTGCGTGCCGCGGTCGTCGGCTTTGTCTTGCTGTCCTTCTTCTGGGGGCTCGCCAGACTGCCGCTGGCGGAGGCCATCGGGCTCAGTTTCGTAGCGCCGCTGTTCGCCCTGCTGCTGGCCGCGCTGCTGCTGGGCGAACGAATCCAGCGTCAGGCGATCTGGGCCTCACTGGCCGGCATTGCGGGCGTCGCAATCATCGTCGTCGGCCAGTTCGGGCAGACAAGCCATGCCAGGGATGCCTTGCTCGGCACGGGGGCGGTGCTGGTGTCGACGGTGTTTTATGCCTACAATTTGATCCTTGCGCGGCAGCAGGCGCTGTTGGCCAAACCGATCGAGATCATGCTGTTCCAGAACCTTTGCGTGGCGGTCATTCTCGGTCTCGCCGCACCCTGGCTCGCCATTGCCCTGCCGCGCGAGCTCTGGCTTCCGCTGGCCGGAGTGACGGCACTGTCGCTCGCCGGCCAGTTCCTGATGAGCTGGGCCTATGCGCGGGCGGAAGCGCAGTATCTGATCCCGACGGAATACTCCGCCTTCATCTGGGCGATCGCGCTTGGCTTCCTCTTCTTCGATGAGGCGGTGACTTGGACCACGCTGGCGGGAGCGGGCCTCATCGTGGCCAGTTGCCTGATCGCGGCACGTTCAAATCCCAGGCTTGCCGAGCCGATTGAAGCCGCTGTCTGAGGGCGTAAGCTTCCCGCCCACCGCAGGATCTGGCGGCGAGAAGGGAGGCAGCGATGGGCCGGGTGGATACCCTTCATCCAAGTAGATCCTTCATCTAAGTAGATCCTTTGCAATTTCTGGTTTATACACAATTTTACTAAATAGCTGCGGTTAACCGGCGCTCTCTTCACGGATAATAAGTATATGTCTTCCGAAAGATCGATGTTATGGTCAATTGTGTAATGATTCCCGGGAACGATATCGTTCCTTTCAACATTGATCCAATGCGGTCATCCGAAGTTCGTATCGAACGGTTCGAGCTGGCCTGGCACCGCGAGGAGGATTTATTCGATGAGCTTCTTCGTCAACGCCGTGGGTGTTCCTCTTCCCTATAGCGGCACGTCCAACCACTGGTACTCAGCGACAGGGGCCGGGCCGGACATGTATGGCAGCGCCGGAAACGATTCCTTCTGGGGAGCAGGCGGTGCCAACGTCACGATGCACGGTGGCACGGGCGACGACATCTATTACCTCTATGGGGCGGGCAACAAGGTGGCCGAGGCCGCCGGGGCAGGCATCGATACGATCAGCACATGGATGAGCTACAAGCTCCCCGACAATGTCGAGAACCTCATCGTCACAAACCCCAATAACTACGCCTTCGGAAATGGGTTGGACAACATCATCACCGCCACGGCCGGGCACCAGACGCTGGACGGCGGCCGGGGAAATGACGTTCTGATCGACGGCGGCGGCGGCTACGACACCTTCATCATCTCGAAAGGCAACGGAAGCGACCTGATCGCCAATTTTGCCGCCACCGACACCGTCCGCCTCAATGGCTACGGCTTCACGTCGTTCGACGCCATCCACTCGAACATGGTCCAGGCGGGATCGAACGTGCTGTTGAACCTCGGATCCGGCGAGATCCTCGAGTTCAAGGATACGACCGTCGACAAGCTGAATTCCAACCAGTTCCAGTTGCCGATCGACATGTCCGGAATGAAGCTGTCCTTCAGCGACGATTTCAACACGCTCAATCTTCACAATGCCCAGGGTGGCACATGGGATACCAATTTCTCATGGGGGGCGCCGAACGGCAGCACATTGACCAGCAATGGCGAGCTGCAATGGTACATCGACGCCAATTACGGGCCGACGAGCTCCGTCCACCCGTTCAGCGTGAACAACGGCGTGCTGACCATCACCGCCGCGCAGGCGCCGGCCGACATCAAGCCGCTGATCAATAATTACGAATACACGTCAGGCATCCTCAACACACACAGCACTTTCTCGCAGACCTACGGCTATTTTGAAATACGCGCCGACCTGCCCGAGAACGCCGGCGCCTGGCCGGCCTTCTGGCTGCTGCCGGCAGACGGCTCGTGGCCGCCGGAACTGGATGTGATCGAAACGCGCGGACAGGACCCGAACTCGTTGATCATGACGGCGCACTCGAATGAAACGGGAACGCACACCAAGGTGACATTGACGGTGAATACCATGGATACCGCCGGCTTCCACACCTATGGTGTGCTGTGGACGCCGGACAAGCTCGTCTGGACCTATGACGGTGTCCAGGTCGCGGAAACGGCGACGCCATCCGATATGCACAAGCCAATGTACATGCTGGCCGATCTCGCGGTCGGCGGCATTGCCGGCGCGCCTCCCGATCATCTGGCGACGCCTGCCGAGATGAAGATCGACTACATCCGCGCCTATACGCTGGACAACGCGCCGGCGAGCGCTCTGCACCTCACCAGCAGCACCGCCACGCACAGCATCGCCAGCAGCACACAGCACGGCGGTTCCGAATTCGGGGGCCACGTGTAAGGTCTCGGGATATGCAGCGGCGGGAAATGCGGAAATGACTGGACCCTCCGGCCTGCGGCCGGTCTTCATGCGCGCCATCGCCGATGTCGGCGTCTTCTCGCTGCTGATCAACATCCTGCTGTTGGTGATCCCGCTCTACCTGCTGCAGGTCTATGATCGCGTGCTGCCGTCCTCCAGCGTCGAGACGCTTGTCTATCTTTCGGCCATCGCGGTGCTCGCGCTCGTCTTCCTCGGGCTGCTGGACGCGATCCGCGCCGTTTACACGCAGCGCGTCGCGGCGACCGTCGACCGCAAGCTGGGTGCCGGCATCTTCGCCGTTTCGCTCGGCGCAAGATATGCCGGCGGTCTGTCGCCGCTGCGCGACCTCGCCTCGGTCTGCGCCTTCATCAGGTCGCGCGGCGTGGCGGTGTTGTTCGACCTGCCCTTCGCCCCTGTCTTCCTCGCCTTGCTCTATCTCATCCATCCGGTGCTGTTCTGGGTGACGGTCGCCGGCGCGGTGCTTCTGCTTTTCCTGGTCGTGGCCAACCAGCTTGCCATCGGCAGGAACGATGCCTTGTCCACGGAGCGTTCGGCCTTGGCCAGCCAGGCGGAACAGGCCTTTGTCCGCAATGCGGAGACGCTGCGCGCCATGGGTATGGTGGAGAACGCCGCGCGGGTCTGGGGGCGGCACGTAGGGGCGGCGCTCACCTTCCATGACCGTTCCTCGAGCGCCAATGCGATCTTCAGCGGCGCCTCGCGGGCGTTGCGCATGATGCTGCAACTGGCGATCCTCGGCGCTGGCGCATGGCTGGTGCTTCAGGGGCAGATGACGGCCGGCATGATCTTCGCCTCTTCGCTGGTGTCGTCGCGCGCGCTGCAGCCGCTCGACCAGCTGATCGGCGCCTGGCGGCAGATCGCCGACGCCCGGCGGGCGTGGGCACGGCTGGAAAAGGCGCTTGCGGCACGTCCGGCCGGGTCGCGAAAACTGATCCTGCCCGATCCGGCAGGCGCGATTTCCGCGCAGGACGTTTTCTTCATGGCGCCGAATGCCCGACCCGGCACGGAGCCCCTCCTCAAGCGGCTGACCTTTGCGATCGGCGCCGGCGAAGCATTGGCCATCGTCGGTCCGAGCGGCGCCGGCAAATCGACGCTGGCGCGGTTGCTCGTGGGTGCCGCCCAACCGACCGGCGGCTCAATCAGGATCGACGGCGCCGACCTCGGGACCTGGGACGAAAGCCAGCTCGGAAAGCATATCGGCTACCTCTCGCAGGAGGTCGAGCTCTTTCCAGGATCGATCGCGCAAAACGTCGCCCGCTTTGACCCGGAGGCGGACGACGGAGCGATCGTCGAGGCGGCAAAGCGCGCCCAGGTGCATGAGTTGATCCTGGCGCAGCGCGATGGCTACCAGACCATGATCGGCCCGTCGGACAGGGCGCTGTCGGGCGGCGAGCGCCAGCGAATAGGGCTGGCGCGCGCCTTCTACGGCAATCCGCGGTTCCTGGTGCTCGACGAGCCCAGCTCCCATCTCGACGGTAGCGGTGAGGCCGCGCTCGAGGCGGTGCTTGCGGCCGCGCGGACGGCGGGCGTCACGGTCGTCGCGATCACCCATCAGCCTTCGATCGCCGCTGCTTGCGACCGCGTGATGCTTTTGCGCGGCGGCATGATCGAAGCCTTCGGTCCAAGCGGCGAGGTGCTGCGGCGGTCGGTCACCGGCAAGGCGGTCCAGCAGAGCACGGTGGTGACTGGGTCGTTCGCCCCGACGATCCGCGCGGGTGGCAGTTTCGGATCCTGAGATGACGACACGGAGCCTCGCCTGGGACAGTCAGCCCCGCACCGACATAAGACGCGTGGCCCTTATCGGCTATGCCGCCATAGCGCTGCTGGCGGGCGGCTTCGGCTACTGGGCCGTCAGCGCCCCCTTGTCGGGAGCGGTGATCACGCAAGGCACGATCTCGGCAACCGGCGGAAACATCCAGATCCAGCATCGCGAGGGCGGTATCGTCCAGGCGTTGCTGGTCCATGAAGGCGATCGCGTGCAACTGGCCCAGGATCTGATCGTGCTGGACCCAACGGCCGCGCAGGCCGAACTCAACCGGCTGACGAGACAGTCGATCGCGCTCAGGGCGAGTGCGGCGCGGCTGGAGGCGGAACGCGACGGGTTGGACAGGCTGGCGCCAATCACCGAAGCGGCGCCGGCACCTTTCCAGCCCGATTTCGAGATCCTGATTCGGGAACAGCAAAAGGAATTCGACGCCAGGCTCGCCCGGTTCCGGTCGGAAAAATCGATCCTGGCACAACGGGTCGCCATGCACCGGCAGTCGGTGGCGGGGTTACAGGCCCAGAAACAGGCCGTTCAGCAACAAGCCGAAGTCGTAAAGAAAGAACTCGGCATCAAGACCGGCTTGCTGGACAGGGGCCTCACCAATCGTACCGAATACTCCCAGCTATTGCGCAGCGAAGCCGATCTCGTCGGGCAAGCCGGAGCGCTGGAGGCCAATCTCGCGACGGCCAACACCCAGATCGTCGAAGGCCAGGAGCAGACCGAGCGCCTGACCACGCAACGCGTCGAGGAGGCGCTGACGAAACTGGACGACGTTCGCTCCAATCTGGCCGATGTCGACGAACAGATCAGGGCGGCGGAGGCGGTGCTGCGGCGTACGACGATCAAGGCGCCGGTAGCGGGCATCGTGGTGTCGTCGACCTACAATTCCAAGGGCAGCGTGATTGCCCCGGGCGAAAAGATCATGGAGATCCTGCCCACTGCGTCGGGCCTGGTCGTCGATGCGAAGCTGCGGCCGAAGGACATCGATCAGGTCCGTGTCGGCCAGCCGGCGAAACTGCGATTGTCCGCGTTGAACTCGCGGTTCACGCCAGAGGTTTCAGCCACCGTGACGCAGATTTCGGCGGATCGGCTCATCGACCAGACCACGCGTGAACCCTATTTCCGCGCCAAACTGACGATTGCCGCCGACCTGCCGCCCGGCGTGAGGCGCGATCAACTTTATCCCGGGACGCCGGTCGAGGCGTTCATCAGCACCGGCGATCGGACTTTTTTCGAGTATCTCGCGCGGCCGATGCTCGATTCATTCGCGCGCGCTTTCGCGGAGCAGTAGATCCCCTTGGACATTTGAACGGTCAGCGTGCCATCTCGCGGTGGCCGCTGGGCATGCGGGTGGCGATCAGCTTGTCGATGCGGCGGCCGTCGAGGTCGACCACCTCGAAGCGCCAGCCCTGCGCGTCGACGCATTCGCCGGTCGCCGGCAGATGGTGCATGTGCGACAGCACATAGCCGGCGACGGTCTCGTAGTCGCGGTTCTCCGGCAGGTCGATGCCCAGCACCTCGGCCATCTCGTCGGCCTGCATGTAGCCGGCAAGTAGCCATGAGCCGTCATCGCGCTGGACGGCGTTTTCTTCCTCGCCGGCCTCGAGGTCCGAGCGGAAGACGCCGGTGATGGCTTCCAGAATGTCGGCGGGGGTGACAATGCCTTCGAAGTGACCGTATTCGTCATGCACCAGCGCCATCGGCACGTTGCTCTCCTTCAGCTTCTGCAGCACGTCCAGCGCATCGGCCTGGTCGTGCACGATGGGTGCCGCGCGCACATATTTGCGCGGGTCGAGCGCGCGGCCGCCGAGCAGTGCGGCCAGCACGTCGCGTGTCTGGATGACGCCGATCATGGCGTCGACCCCGCCGTCGCCCGCGGGCAGGCGCGAATGCTGGGTGTCCATCAGAAGCTTGCGGATCGTGGCTTCGTCGGACTGCAGGTTGATCCAGTCGACATCGGTGCGCGGCGACATGACGGCGCGCACGGCGCGGTCGCCAAGCCGCATGACGCCGGCGATCATGCGCCGCTCGTCGGATTCGATGGTGCCGTGATGCTCGGCCTCGGCGACCAGCATCTTGATCTCCTCGTCGGTGACCTTTTCCTCGCTTTCGCCGCGATGGCCGAGCAGCCAGAGCACGGAACGGCCCGAAATATCGAGCAGGAAGACCAGAGGGGCCGAGACGGAGGCAAGGATGGTCATTGCCGGGGCCGCGCGGGCCGCGACCCGCTCGGGATCGCGCAACGCAATCTGCTTGGGCACCAGTTCGCCGATGATCAGCGAGGCATAGGTGATGATGGCCACGACGATGCCGACGCCGAGCGGATCGGCGATGTTCTCGCGGATGCCTGTCGAAGCCAGATATTGCGCCAGCCTCTGGCCAAGCGTGGCCCCGGAAAAGGCGCCCGATAGCACGCCGACCAGCGTGATGCCGATCTGCACGGAGGACAGGAATTTGCCCGGATTGGAACCAAGCGCCAAAGCGCGGCCGGCGCCGTTGACGTTGCGGTCGATCATCGCCTTCAGGCGAGCCGGCCGCGACGAGACGATGGCGAGTTCGGACATCGACAGAAGGCCGTTCACGCAGATGAGGACGACCACGGTGGCGATTTCAACGTATAGCATGAGGGCTCAATAGCATTGCCGCACGGCTTTCGAAAATAGTCGGCGACCATTTTAGAAAGATGACGGCGGATGCGGGGCGATCAGACGGCGTCCCAGGGTGGCGATGAGAAATGCGCGACCAGCGCGTCGACGACGACCCGCACCTTGGGGGTCAAGGCCCGTGTCACCGGCCAGATGGCATGGACGGAAATGTTTTCGACCAGCGTGTCCATAAGCACCATTTCGAGCGTGCCGCTCCTGAGGCTGTCCGCCACCAGCCAGGTCGGCAGGAAGGTGATGCCGCAACCGGCAAGGACCGCGCCGAGCATCGACTCGCCATTGTCGAGCACCAGCCTTGCCCGCGGCGTGAACTTCACGACATGGCCATCGGCCTGCCTGATGCTCCAGGCGTGGGCGACGCCGTTGCGGGTGTAGCCGATCAGGTCATGGCCGGCGAGATCCTCGATTGTCCGGGGTCTGCCGTTTCTGTCGAGATAGGCCGGGGCGGCGCATATGGCCGAACGCTGGGTATAGAGCCGGCGTGCGGCGAGCGACAGGCTGTCGTCGAGGTCGCCCATGCGGATCGCAAGGTCGATGCCTTCCTCGATTAGGTCGACGCGGCGGTCGTTGAAGGAAATCTCCATGGCCAGATCGGGAAATCGCCTGGAAATGTCGAACAGCACGGGAGCCACGCAGCGGTGGCCGAAGGCCGAGGGCAGGTCGACCCGAAGCCGGCCCGAGGGCACCTGCCGGCGCGAGGCAAGCAGCGCCTGGGCGGCTTCGATCTCGGACAGTGCCCTGACGCAGGCTTCATAATAGGACAGGCCTTCACTTGTCGGGCTGAGGCTGCGCGTGGTGCGGTTGAGCAAGCGGATGCCAAGCCGCTGTTCCAGCTGCGCGACCGATTTGCCGACCGCCGATTTCGTCACGCGCAGCCGCTCTCCGGCGCCGGTGAAGCTTCCTGCCTCGATCGTTTGAACGAAGGCGACGATGCCTTGCAGATCCGCGGATTCCATCGATCTATTCCCATTGTAGAAATCTGAGCACCAACTCGTTGCCAATTATGGATCGTAGAAGCGCTTTTTTCCACAGTGAAACAGCGTAAATATCGGCCATGCAATCGGGAGCAGACGAATGAGCAGCGACATCAACAGATCCTGGCGGATGACCGGCTTCGGCCTGCCCAGGCTGGAATTGGCCGAAGGGAGGATTCCCGAGCCCGGGCCGCATGACCTGCTGGTGCGGATCAAGGCCATATCGCTGAACTACAAGGATAGGATGATCGTCGATGGCGTGCTGATCCCCGACCTTGGCTTTCCGTTCGTACCGACATCGGATGCTGTGGGCGAAGTGGTGGCGGTCGGCGGCGGTGTCAGCCGCTTCAAGACCGGCCAGCGCGTGCTGGGGCACGTGATTGCCGACTGGCCGGATGGCGATGCGCCGCCAGTGCTGCATCACCACACGCTGGGATCGTCGCTGCCCGGCACGTTGAGCGACTACCTGCTCCTGCATGAGGATGCCGCAGTACTGGCGCCGCCATCGCTCAGCGATGCGGAGGCTTCGACGCTGCCGATCGCGGCGCTGACGGCCTGGTTCGCCATGGCAGAGGCGACAAGACCTGTGCCTGGCCAAACCATTCTCATCCAGGGCACGGGCGGCGTCTCCCTGTTTGCGCTGCAATTCGCCCACGCCTTCGGCTTGCGCGCCATCGTCACGTCAAGCAGCGACGGCAAGCTCGAGCGGGCGAAGACGCTCGGCGCCTGGCAAGTGATCAACTATCGCGCCCGGCCGGCATGGGACGAGGCGGCGCGCGAGCTGACGGGTGGCGCCGGTGTCAACCATATCCTCGAAATGGTCGGCGGCGACAATGCGCGGCGCTCGCTCGACGCGCTGGCCGCCGACGGCCGGCTGTCGATCATCGGCCTCCTGGGCAGCATGGAGCTCAGCTTTCCGATCGTGCCCTTTCTGCGCAACCGGATTGTCGTGCAAGGCATTTCGATCGGCCACCGCCGGGCCTTCGAGCGGATGAACCAGGCGATCGAGGCGCTGGCGATCAAGCCGGTCATCGACAGGATCTTTGGTTTCGACGAGGTGCCGCGGGCCTTCGAGCATCTTGAGAAGGGGCCGTTCGGCAAGATCGTCATCACCACGGCCTGATCTCCGGTCACGGCAACTACCTCAGCACGCCGACGATTGCCTTGCCGTCGGTGAAATAGGGGTCGCCGCCGCCATTGCGGCCGGTCCGCGTGGGGCCGATGCCTGCCAGGTCGCTGGTCGAGGACAACAGGCCGGCGGCATTGAGATCGCCGATCACAAAGTCGCGTTCGGCATCGAGGTCGGGACCGATATGATGGGTGATGGCGCCCGTGTCGTGGCTCAAGCCGACGCCGCGATCGAAGCTGGCGGCGCCCAGCCAGAGTGGCGTTCCGTCGTCGCCGACCGTATCCGTCCGCCAGAAGCGGACATGGTGGCGCCGGTCGGCACTGTCGCCGACCGGCTTTTCGAAAGCGAGTTGCTGGGCGCGGCCCTCGAACAGCAGGCGGCTCATCGGCGCGTCGGGATAGGGCCGGGAAAACAGGACGCTTTCGCCGATGTCGATGGCGGTCCTCAAGGTGACGGCGTCGGCGGTGTCCCAGCCGGCGACGGCGAAAGCGTGCACCAGCTCCTTCTCCGTGCCGACCAGGCCGACATTGATGGGGTCGCCGGGAATGCCTTGCGGCGTGTGGGTGACCATCTCGAAGCGCTGGTTGCGAAAGCCGCGATCGCGGAATGTCCAGAATTCCGGCGCGGCGACATAGGCGAGCGCCACATACCCGGCCAATAAGGCCGGTACCCAGATCGCAATGCGTCGCCGAAGACTTTGCTGCCTCATGTGCCGTCGTCCGCCCCTTCCGGGCGTCACTCTATGCGGAGTCGTGTACCGCTGGCAGGGGGCATGCCATTACCGGCAGGCGCGATAACCGTTCTTGCGGTTCTTGATGTCGAAGTGGAAATGGTTGCGGTGATCGTAATTGTAGCCGGGACCGAGCACGGTGGTGAAATACTGGCAGCCGTCGGCGCGCACATTGTTGAGGAAGCCCCGGGTGCGGAAGGCGAACAGCCCGGGCTTGCGCACGTCGATGTCGTCGCCATTGTTGAGTTCGATGCTCATGACGTCGAGTGCGTTGCCCTTGCCGTGCTCCGACAGCACGCCTTCACCGGCAATGTTGCGGCAGGAATAGCTGGAGCCCTGGTGGATGGTCCTGACGCCGGAGAAGTAGCGCCAGCGGGCGGAGGGAACGAGTTCGTTCTTCGTCCAGGCGGCGAAGGTGGCGGCCATGTCGCAGGTCAGCGTCGCCGCGGGTTTCATCTGGATGCCGCCGATGGCCGAGACCTTGACCGGATAGTCGATGCCGCACTGGCCCTCGTGGATCGGCGCCAGATCGGTGTAGGCGACATCGAGGCGCTTCAGCTGCTGGCGGCAATCGGCTTCGCTGGCTGGAATCTGCTCGACCGGCGACATCGGCTCATCCATGCGTGGATAGGCGGCCTGCGTCATATAGGGATTGGACGGAACAAGCTTCTGCATGCCCGTATATTGCGGCACGGCCGCGGTCTGCGAGCCGACATCGACGGCAGGCTGCAACGACAGCACGCTGCCGGTGTTGCAGGCCGAAACCGCGGCAAGTGCAAGGCTGGCGGCCAGCAACGCAGCGGGTTTCAATTGGCGTGCGGCGGCGAGGAAAACGGCGCGAAATGTGCCGGCCATTGGCGGAAATCCTAATTCTGGATATCCGGCATTTTAACGATCAAGGGTAAAGGAAAACTCAGCGCCCGTGTTCATGCCTGCGGCTGAATTGCGGCGGAGGTTCCGCTCACTGGCAAAACGTACCGCCATGCCGGCGCGGCTCCAGATCGAAATGAAAATGCAGCGCGTGGTCGGCGTCGGCGCCGGGGCCGAGTACGGTCTTGAACGGGCCGCAGGCGGCCTTGCGCACTGCGTCGAGGAATTTGCCGTCCTTCTCGGGCGGTGCCGGGCCAACCTCGATCGTCTTGCCGTCGGAAAGCGTAAAGCTGGCAATGTCGAGCGCGTTGCCGAAAGCATGTTCCGACAGTTTGCGCGTGCCGTTGCGCGGCCGGCAGATGAAGGCCGATGCCTGGCCGATCGATTTCAGGTCGGCGCCGAACTCGGCTTTCGCCGCCGGCTGGATGACGTCGGCGGCGAAACGCGCCGCTGCCTCGGCCATCGGGCAGTTGAGTTCGGTGCCGGGGGCAATCGCAATCGACTTGCCGAGCGTCTTCAGCACGATCGGGTAAGGGATCGAGCAGCCGATTTCGGGGTTGCTCTCGGCTTTGTGCTCCTCGAATTCGACGCCGAGCGTCTTCAGGCGCTCGCGGCAGGCGACTTCCTCCGCCGGCATCTTGTCGGCGGGAAGATCGGCCGAGCGTGGATCGGGCAGCATCTTCTCCTCGTCGGCCGCATCGGCCGGCTTTGGCGTCGGCTGAGGGGCGACGGCCGGCGGCTGAGGCTCGGGCGTCGTGGTGCCCGGCTTTGGCGTCGGTATTGGCACCACGGCTGGCGGCTCCGGCTCGCTTTCCGTTTCGGCTGGTGGTTCGGGCGGTGTCTGGCTTTTCCGATGGGCCTCTTCGTCCTTGAGCAGATCGGGGTCCTTGAGCAGATCGGGGTCCTTGAGCAGATCGGGGTTCTTGAGCAGATCGGGCGCTTGGCCGTTCTTTGGACCTCCAGCGTTCCGGTCTTGCGTCTTTGGAGCGTCGACCTTTGGAGTGTCCGCAGGACGTGGCTCGGGCACCGGAACATAGGCGGATGGCTGGATATCCTGCGTTTTCCGCGGCGCTGGATTTGACGCCGGGTGCTGCCTGGCCCGCGCTCTCGACTGCCGCTTGCCTCGCGGGCTCAGCGGCTGATCGGCCCGCTGTGTCAGCGGCTGCTCCACGCGCGGGCTTAGCGGCCTGTGATGTTTGTGACGATGTTTGGCCTCGGCCGGCATGACCAGCAGAGCCGTGACGGCCATCGCCGATGCAATCATCCTGGATCTACGGGAAGAGCTCAGCTTTGCCATCACCCACGAAACGGCGCCGGTCGGCTGAAGTTGCCTGGACAGGCGCTTCGACCCGATCACAATCGGTTACCTCCGCGTTACGCGCCGATCGCTTCCAGTCCCTCTTCCAGCAAGTCGGCGAGCAGCGGCATGCCAAGCAGGTATTTCGCCGTGCGCTTGTTGGCCCGCTCTCGCGCCGCCGCCACCGCCTCGGCCCATTCCGAGGCGTCGTAGTCGCCGCGGCCGACCCAGGCCAGCGCGATCAGCTCGGCGGCCTCGTCGATATTGAGGTCATTGATCAGCTCGCGCAGCTCTTCCTCGGTGAGGTTTTCCGAGCTTTCCTCGGCAAGGCCGTCATGGTGGTGGTTGTCATGCCTATCGCCGTCGAACTCGACCTCGTGTTCGGCGCCGCCGGCATAGTCCTCGTTGACGGCCGCGCTCAGCGCCTTGGCCTTGAGAATGAACAGCCGCACGGTATCGGGGCCGATCGTGAGATCCCAGTCTTTGTCAAGCCGCCGCTGCACGGGCCCTCTCCGTGGATCGTCTCATTCGAGGGCGATGATACCGGATTTGCGGCGTCCGTCACCTCATGTTCTCCAGACGGGCTTTTTCCGGGATGAAACGCGGATCGCTTGGCGTTAGTGTTGCATTGTCACACCCTCAGGAGGTTTTCCATGCATAAAAGAATGCTGATCCAGGCAGCCGCCGCGCTTGTCGCCGTGCAGTTCCTTGCCGTTCCGGTGTTTGCGGCAGGCAGTGGTGGCGACACCAATACGACCACCCAATGCAAGAAGGGTATGGTCTGGGACAAGAAGAAGAACAAATGCGTCGCACCCCAGGAAGGCAAGCTGGACGACGACAGCATCTACTATGCCGGACATGACCTGGCGATGGCGGGCCGCTATGACGAGGCGATCGCCGTGCTCAGCCTCGCCGCCAACAAGCAGGATCCGCGCATCCTCAACTATCTCGGCTACTCGCACCGCCATTCCGGCCGCGTCACCGTCGGCCTCGGCTATTACGAGGAAGCGCTGCGCATCGACCCGAATTACACGCTGGTGCGCGAATATCTCGGCGAGGCGCATCTGCAGATCGGCGACCTAGCCGGCGCCCAGCAGCAGCTGACGGAGATCGAAAAGCGCACCGGCAAGGGTTCGCGCGAATACGGCATGCTGGCCGAGCAGATCGAGCATTTCATGAGAAGCTGATCGGGTTTCATGGTCTCGAAACGGCCGCGAGCAATCGCGGCCGTTTTTGTTCGCTCCATCCCACAGCCACCTTCGCTGACAAAAGAAGGGATGATTTTTGCAAAACCGATTTTTGAGCGTGAAAAGCCCGCAAAGATTGCTATATTCAGGGAAATTGCGGTGAAACGGTTCCGTTAGCCCGAGGCTGCCGGACCGTTTTCTTTTTATACCCAACGACAAGGCTTCCCCCGAAACGCGGGGGCGGCGGCAGGAAAGGTCAGGCACTATGAACAAGGTCCCGATGACAGGCGAGGGGTTCGCGTCATTGAAGGAAGAACTGCGCTGGCGCCAACAGGAAGAGCGGCCGCGCATCATCGAGGCGATCTCCGAGGCGCGCTCGCATGGCGACCTGTCCGAAAATGCCGAATATCATGCCGCGAAAGAGGCGCAGAGCCTCAATGAGGGCCGCGTCAACGAGCTCGAAGATTATATCGCGCGCGCCGAGGTGATCGACGTCACCAAGCTCAGCGGCGACAAGGTCAAGTTCGGCGCCACCGTGGTGCTGGTCGACGAGGACACCGAGGAGAAGAAGACCTACCAAATCGTCGGCGACCAGGAAGCCGACGTGAAATCGGGCCGCATCTCGATCTCCTCGCCCATCGCCCGTGCGCTCATCGGCAAGGAAGTCGGCGACGCCATCGAGGTCAATGCGCCTGGTGGCGCACGCGGGTACGAGATCGTCCAGGTGCAGTTTATTTAGGACCTTTGATAATTCTACTCTGGCCGCCAACTAGCCCGGGTTTCTGCGCTTCCGGTGCTCAACGCACTTTAAAGTACGCGCCGCTCCGGTTCTCGAAGAACCAAGCTATTTGACTCGCCAGAGCGAATTCTGAAAGGTCCTAAGCCGGCGCTTGTAATTTCAGTGCCAACAGTTTCTCCGCCTCAGCCACAACCTCGGTCGGCGTCACGCCCCAGCCGGCCGGCGCCAGCAAAGTCGACGCATAAGGCCCACGCGGCCCGGTCAAGCCCGGCTCCGTCGCCAAAAACACCGCAACCGTCGGCAGGCCGAAAGCGCTGGCGAGATGGGTCAATCCCGTATCGGCGCCGATGACCAGTGTCGAGCGCCCGAGGATGGCCGCGATGTCGGCCAGCGGCGATTTGGGCACCACGACCGTGGATGGCACGGCCTTGGCGATCGCTTCGGCCACCGTCTTCTCACGCTCGTTGGACCAGGTGGTGACCGGCGTCATGCCGCGCTCGACCAGCAGGCTGGCGGTTCCGATCCAGTCCTCGACCGGCCATTTCTTGTCCTCGCGGCTGGTGCCGTGCAGCAGGAAGGCGGTTTTGCCGTCGATGCCGGCCAGACTGCCGGAGGGTGGCACAATGCCGGAGTCGAGGGTCGACAAATCGGGCTGGTAGCCAAGCGCCAACCCGAACAGCCGCCGCGTCCGCTCGATGGCGTGCAGGTCGCGCGGCACGGCGTGGGTGATGTCGTAGAACAGCGTCGCCGAGGGTTCGCGCGCACTCGACCGGTTGAAGCCGGCAATCGGCGCACGTGCCTGGCGCGCCACCAGGGCCGACTTCAGCAGGCCTTGCGCATCGATGATGAGGTCATACCGGCAGGCGCGCAAAGCACGGCGCAAGGCCGCCGCCTCGCGCCAGGTGTTCGTGTCGAAAAGGGTCTTTCGCCAGCGCCTTATCGCCACCGTATGGATGGTACCGATCGCTGGATGCAGGGCGACGATGCCGGCAAAAGCCTCCTCCACGCACCAGTCGAAGATCACGTCCGGCCGGTTGAGGCTGGCATCCTCAAGTGCCGGAAAGATGTGGATGACGTCGCCCATCGACGAGGTCTTGACGATCAGCACCTTCATGCCGCGGCCGGAAGTTCCAGCAGCCGGTCGGCCGCCGCGGCGACCTGCCGGACTTCCAATGCCTTCAGGCAGTTAAGGTGGCCGAGCGGACAGATTTTCCGGTGGCAGGGCGAACAGGACAGGCCGAGCCAGACCAGTTCGCGTCGCTCCGCCAGCGGCGGCGTATTTTCAGGCGAGGTCGAGCCGTAGACGGCAACGATCGGCGTGCCGACGGCGGCCGCCACATGCATCAGCCCGCTATCATTGGAGACCGCGAGCCTTGCCGCCGCGATCAGGTCGATGGCGTCCTCCAGCCGCGTCTGGCCGGCGAGGTCGACGACACCGGGGGCAAGGGCGGCGATCTCCGCCGTCACGTCGCGATCGTTCTTCGAACCGAACAGGGCGACCTTCAAGCCTTTGCCCCTGAATTCGCGGGCAAGGCCGGCATAGCTTTCACTTGGCCAGCGCTTGGCCGGACCGAACTCGGCGCCGGGCATCAGGGCCACGAATTCCCGCGGCGCCAGACCGACCCGGTCGAGCAGGGCGGCTTGGTTTTTCGGATCCACGGTCAGCCGGGGCGCGCGGAAACTGCCGCCCTGGGCGAGCCCGAAATAGGCCTGAGCAGTGCGCCGTTTCACGGCGTCGGGCAATGGCACGATGTCGGTCAGCAGGCCGTAGCGCATTTCCCGAAGGTGGCCGAAACGACGCGGAATGCGGGCAAAGAACGGGATCAGCGCCGACTTCCAGCTGCCCGGCAGGACATAGGCCATGTCGTAGCGGCCGCGCAGCAGGCGGCCGAAGCGGCGGCGATGGGTGAATTCGAGCGCGCCGGGCTGCAGCGGAAAGTCGATCTGCTGGCGGATTTCGGGCATGCGCTTGACCAGTGGTGCCGCCCAGGCGGGCGCCAGCACATCGATCGCGGCGTCGGGATGGCGTTCCTTCAGCGCCGAGAACAGGCACTGCGCCATCACCATATCGCCCACCCAGCGTGGGCCGATCACGAGGATCGTTGGGCTTTCAGCCATTCGACATAGTCTCTGACGCCGGTTTCTACTGTGCGGAATTGCCCGTTATAGCCGGCCGCGCGCAAGCGGGACATATCAGCCTGGGTAAAACTCTGATAGCTGCCCTTGAGATGGTCGGGGAAGGGGATGAACTCGACCTCGCCCTTGCCCAGCGTGTCGATGACCGTTTCGGCGATGGCGCGGAACGGCTGGGCGTGCCCGGTACCGCAGTTGAAGATGCCGCTCGCGCCGCGCTTCCACAGCCACAGATTGACGTCGGCGACATCGCCGACATGGATGAAGTCGCGGCTCTGTTCGCCTGGCCCGAAGCCGTCATGGGCACCGAACAGCTTCGGATTCTCGCCGCGCTCGACCTGGTTGAACAGATGGAAGGCAACCGAGGCCATGGCCCCTTTGTGCGCTTCGCGCGGGCCATAGACATTGAAGTAACGCAGCCCCGCGACTTGCGAATGATCGGCGTCGAACACCGTGCGCCTGACATAGTCGTCGAAGAGTTTCTTGGAATAGGCATAGACGTTGAGCGGCCGCTCGAGCGCAGCCTCCTCGCGAAATTCGGCGCCGCCGCCATAGACCGAAGCGGAGGAGGCGTAGAGGAAAGGCACGCGCAGCGCCTGGCAGGCATGCAGCAGCCGTTTCGAATAGGCGTAATTCACCTCCATCATGAACTTGCCGTTCCACTCGGTGGTGGTCGAACAGGCGCCCTGATGGAACACGGCCTCGATGCGGCCGAGCGAGCCGGCCTCCATGCGGGCCAGGAAATCGTCCTTGTCGAGATAGTCTGCTATCGTCAAATCGGCCAAGTTGGCGATCTTGTGGCCGTCGGTGAGATCGTCGACGACCAGGATGTCGTCATGGCCTTCCGCATTGAGCGCGGCGACGATGTTGGAGCCGATCATGCCGGCGCCGCCCGTGACGATGATCATGAAGGCCTCTGCTTGCGTGCGATTCCGGTCCTTATAAGGGAGGCTGGCCGGGCTGTCGACAAAGCAGGTGATTGCGTCACAGTGGCGCCGCAAAGCTGCCGCTTCTGTCGGTTCGCCGCTGGACGGGACCATGAGGGACAAGAAATGCCGTCGACCGAACTGCTGATCGCGTTCTTCGCCACCACGGCGATCTTCGCCTACATTCCGGGTCCCGCGATGCTCTACGCCGCCGCGCAAACGATGGCGCGCGGGCGCTGGTCGGGGCTGACGGCGGCACTCGGCATTCATCTCGGCGGCTATGTGCATGTCTTTGCCGCCGCCGCCGGCTTGTCCGTGCTGTTCCATGCCGTGCCGCCGCTCTACATGGCGGTCAAGCTGGTCGGCGCGCTTTACCTCATCTGGCTCGGCATTTCGCTGTTTCGCAAGCGCGTGGAGGGCGACGTGGCGCTGCCGGCGATCGAGCGCAAATCGGCCCGCCGGGCGTTTTTCGAGAGCATCACCGTCGAGGTGCTCAACCCCAAGACCGCGATCTTCTTCATGGCGTTCCTGCCGCAGTTCATCGATGCCTCGGCAACCTTGCCGGTCTGGCTGCAATTCGTCGTGCTGGGCACGATCGTCAACCTGATGTTCTCCTCGGCCGACATCGTCTGCGTATTCCTGGCCGGCCTCGTGATCGGACGGCTGCGGCGTTCGAGCGGGGCGCAGCGCCTGATGCAGCGGGCCGGCGGCGCGGTACTGGTCGGCCTCGGCGTCCACGTCGCCCTGCAGAAAACCTGACCTGTCCGGGTTTGCCTCTGCCCCTGGCGTTGCGCTGTGCCGAATTGCGGTATATCGGCAGGCATGACCGGCCGGCCTCGCAAATCTGGTGTTTCGACCTATCTGAGATCGGCGTTTTCCGCACGTGGCAGATGACATGATCAAGCACAATCCGCCTTCACCCGAGCCCCTGCACCGCGCCATCGCGCGCTTCGGCGACGTCGCCGTGCTGGTGGCCGGCGACCTCATCCTCGACCGCTTCGTCAATGGCGTCATCGAACGGATCTCGCCGGAAGCGCCGATCCCGGTGCTGCATGGGCGGGGCGAAAGCTCGGCGATGGGTGGCGCCGGCAATGTCGTGGCCAACATCGTCTCGCTTGGCGCACGCGCCGTTCCGGTCTCGGTGATCGGCACTGATCCTGCCGGCGACAGCCTGGCGCGGATGCTGGGCGAGCTTGGCGCCGATACGGCGGGGCTTGTGCAGCAGCGCGGCCGCATGACCTCGTCGAAGAGCCGCTTCAGCGCGCTCAACCAGCAGGTCCTGCGTTTCGACGAGGAAGAGATCAAGCCGCTCGGCGAGGCCGAACGGGCGGAGCTGATCCGCCGTTTCCGGGATGCGTTGAAACAGGCGGACATTGTCATCCTGTCCGATTACGGCAAGGGCATATTGCTGGGCGGCGTCGCCACCGAACTGATTGCCATCTGCCGAGAGGCGGGCAAGCCGGTGCTGGTCGATCCGAAGGGTCGCGACTATGCGCGCTATGCCGGGGCGACCGCCGTCACGCCCAACCGCAAGGAGCTTGGCGAGGCCGTCGGCCATGCGGTGTTCGCCGATGACGAGATCGTCGCGGCGGCACGCGAGCTGATTTCGGCGCACGGCTTCGCCTTCGTCGTCGCCACCCGCAGCGAAAAGGGCATGAGCGTGGTCGGCCCCGACGAGGCACGCCACATCGCCACCCAAGCGCGCGAGGTGTTCGACGTCTCGGGCGCCGGCGATACGGTGATCGCGACCTTCGCGCTGGCGCTTGCCGCCGGTGCCGATCCTGTTGCCGCGGCCTCGATCGCCAACGCCGCCGGCGGCGTCGTGGTCGGCAAGCGCGGCACCGCGCGGCTGAGTGTCGAGGAACTCACCGGCGCGCTGTTCCGCTCGCACGGACCGACCGCGCACAAGGACGCCATCCTCGACGTTACTTCGGCCGCGCGCATGGTGGCGGGATGGAAGGCGGAAGGTCTGAGCGTCGGCTTCACCAATGGCTGCTTCGATATCCTGCATGCTGGCCATGTCAGCCTGCTGCACGCGGCGCGCAGCCAGTGCGACCGGCTGGTGCTCGGGTTGAACAGCGATGCCTCCGTGCGGCGGCTGAAAGGTCCGGGCCGCCCGGTCAACGACCAGCATGATCGCGCCTGCGTGCTCGCCGCGCTCGCCTCGGTCGATGCCGTGGTGGTGTTCGAGGAGGATACGCCTTTGGCGCTGATCGAGGCGCTTCTGCCCGACATACTGGTGAAGGGCGCCGACTACACGATCGACACCGTGGTCGGCGCCGATGTGGTGCAGAAGGCGGGCGGCCGCGTCGTGCTGGTCGACCTGATCGCCGGCAAGAGCACCACTGGCACCATCGGCAAACTACGCGCCGGCAGCGCCACCAACTGAGGGATCTCATGTCCGAATTGAACGATTATCTGGTCCGCTCGGCGGCCGCCATCACTGCCACGGTCGCGCGGGATTTGACCAGCGAGATGGAACGAGCGGCGAGCGCTGTCGTGTCGGCGCTTTCGTCTGGAAAGGCATTGCTGGTCTGCGGCAATGGCGGCTCGGCCAGCGACGCCATCCATATCGCCACTGAACTGGTCGGCCGCTTCCTGAAGGAGCGCAAGGCCTACAATGTGATCGCGCTGCCGGCGAACGCCGGGATGCTGACCGCCTGGGGCAATGATTACGGCTTCGATACGGTGTTTTCGCGCCAGGTCGAAGCTCATGGCGCTGCAGGCGGCGTGCTTTTGGCGATCTCGACCAGCGGCAATTCGCCGAGCATTCTCGCCGCGGCCGAACAGGCGCGCATGATGGATATGACGGTGGTCAGCCTGACCGGCGATACCGGCGGCAAGCTGAAGCCGCTCACCGACATCCTGCTCAACGTACCCTCGACCTCGACGCCGATCATCCAGCAGGGCCATTTGTGCCTCTATCATTATCTGTGCGAGGTGGTCGAAGCGCGCCTGTCGAATGGCTGACAGGATCGGGAAGCCGCACCCATTGACCGAACCGGGCCTGTGGGTGGAGCGGATCGGCGGCCGGGTTTTCCCGGCACGGTCGCCGGCGCTGTTCCTGGACCGCGACGGCACCATCAATGTCGACACGGACTATCCCAGCGATCCGGCCGAGATCGAGCTGAGGCCGCAGATGCTGCCGGCAATCGCCGCCGCCAACCGGGCCGGAATCCCGGTCGTCATGGTCACCAACCAGTCCGGCATTGCGCGCGGCTATTTCGGCTGGAGTGCCTTTGCCGCCGTGAACGGCCGGGTGCTCGACCTGCTGCGCGGGCAGGGCGTGTCCGTCGACATGGTGCTGGCCTGCGCCTATCACGAGGCGGGCGTCGGGCCTCTCGCTGTAGCCGATCATCCGATGCGCAAGCCCAATCCGGGCATGCTGATAGAGGCGGGCAGGCGCCTTGATCTTGACCTCCAGCTCTCCCTGATGGTCGGCGACAAGCTGGCCGACACGCAGGCCGGCCAACGCGCGGGCCTTGCGCAGGGGTGGCTGGTCGATGGTGAGGCGGCACTTCAGCCCGGCTTCGTCATCAGGCGATTGCATGACGACCACGATCTCGGCGGCCTGCTCGCCGCCATCGACGCGCTCGGATCGTAGGGCCTATGCTTGGTCGTTGCGTTGCGAGGCTTCGTAGAGCTTGGCCTCGGTGGCGAAGGAATAGATCATCACCGACATCGAGTAGACGAAGCCATGGCGGCCGCACAGGAAGTAGCGCTTGGCCAGGTAGAATTTGAGGAAATTGCCGAACGGCGATAGCACCAGCCGCACCAGGCCGGGCTTCTTGCCTTTCTCAACCAGCGTGACCGCCTTGAGGCCGGAATAGGCATTGGCCCTGGCAAGATCCTCCTCGACCGATATTTCACGGCGATGCAGCAGGACACCGTCTTCGATCGTGTCGGTCTCGCCCGGCACGCGAACGGATTCATGCACCCGCGCGGTGAGATCCATGGTGGCGCCTTCCCTGCGGAAAAGCCTGAGCAGCCTGTTGTGCAGCACCCAGCGATGGGCATAGCCGTAGCCCTTCAGCCAGTCGCGGCGGCGCATGTACCATCCGCTGGCCTTGCCGCCGGCCGCCTGGGTGATGGCCACGATCGACTGCCGCAACCGGTCGTCGACGCGCTCGTCCGGGTCGATCGAAAGACACCAGGGCTGGTTGGCGTGGTCGAGCGCGAATTGCCGTTGGCGGGGGAAGCCCGGCCAATCATTGTGCAGCAGCGTTATCGGATAGCCCTTTGCGATATAGCTTTCAATGCATTCGACGGTGCCATCCGTCGAGCCGGAATCAACGATGATGATCTCGGCACAGAAATCGATGCTTTCCAGGCACGGGCCGATCATGTCGGCCTCGTTCACGCAGATGATGAGCGCCGAGACCGGACTTGCAAAACGGGTCATGGTCCCCTTCCCATGGCGGATTATCTCGGAATTCACGCTGCTCGTGCCATCTGTTCTCAAGCAATTCCGGGCGGAAAACCGTTACACACCCTTCCTGGAATTGCTTGAGAAACCAGTCAAGCGCCCAGTCGAGCAGTGAAGTCCGGCAGAGCCGTTCAGCCTTGCATATCGGCGTCTTTCGAATACCAACGCGGCGCCGATGTGGCGAACGCAAGGAATTCGCCCAGCGCACGGGCGTTCGCCTGGCCTCAGGGGCGTTCGAACGACACCAAACCCTCATCCTTGACGCGGCGGATGGTGAGCGCCGTGCGCACCGTGTCGACGTTCGGCGTCGAGGTCAGTTCCTCGATGACGAAGGTCTGGAAGCTGCCGAGGTCGCTGGCCACGCAATGCAGCAGGAAGTCGGACTCGCCCGACACCATCCAAGCGTCGCGCACGATCGGCCAGCCGCGCGTGCGCTCGGCGAAAATGCGCAGTTCGGCATCGGCCTGATGATGCAGCCCGACCAGGCAAAAGGCGACGACATCGAGGCCGAGCGCAGGCGCGTTGAGCAGCGCGCGATAGCCGCGGATGATGCCGGCTTCCTCCAGCCGCTTGACCCGGCGCAGGCAGGGCGGTGCGGAAATGCCGACGCGGTTCGAGAGCTCGACATTGGTCATGCGCCCGTCCGACTGAAGCTCGCGCAGGATCTTCCAGTCAATGGCGTCCAGATCGGCCTTGAGGGGCATTGGGGTTCTCGATGATCGGTATGGCGCAAGAATCTTTCGCGATTTGTAGTTAAACGACTTTTGTCTCGAAGCCAGCCCCCGTCGACGGGATTTTAGAGAGGTAACGAAAGCGCTCGTCGCGCGAAAATCCATATGGGCCGAAGCTTTCCGGGGACGACGGTCCGTTCGCCTTGCTGGCGTGGCAGGCAGCCCTTACATTAAGCGCGATATTCCACGTCTTTTTCCAAGGCACACCCGTGTCCGCCCCGCAGAGGCTCCAGATGATCACCAAGCATGCGCCCGTTCTCATCATCGGTTCCGGTCCGGCCGGCTATACGGCGGCGGTCTATGCCGCGCGTGCGATGCTGAAGCCGATGCTCGTCGCCGGCCTGCAGCAGGGTGGGCAGCTGATGATCACCACGGATGTCGAAAACTATCCCGGCTTCGCCGATCCGATCCAGGGGCCGTGGCTGATGGAGCAGATGCTCAAGCAGGCCGAGCATGTCGGCACCGACATCATCAACGACATCATCACCGAGGTCGACCTCAATGTGCGGCCGTTCCGCGCCAAGGGCGATTCCGGCACGACCTACACGGCTGATGCGCTGATCATCGCCACCGGCGCGCAGGCCAAGTGGCTGGGCATTCCGACCGAGCAGGACTTCATGGGCTTCGGCGTTTCCGCCTGCGCCACCTGCGACGGCTTCTTCTATCGCGGCAAGGATGTGGCGGTGGTCGGCGGCGGCAATTCGGCGGTGGAGGAGGCGCTCTATCTGTCCAACCTCGCCAAGAGCGTCACCGTCATCCACAGGCGCTCGGACTTCCGTGCCGAGCGCATCCTGCGTGAGCGGCTGTTGAAGAAGGACAATGTCCGCGTCATCTGGGACACGATCGTCGACGAGATCACCGGGCGCCCCGGCAAGGCACCGCTGCCGCCTTCGGTCGAGGGGCTGAAGCTCAGGCATGCCGTGACCGGTGCCGAGAGCCACCTCAAGGTCGACGGCGTCTTCGTGGCCATCGGCCATGCGCCCGCGGTCGAGCTGTTCGCCGGCAAGCTGAAGCAGAAGCCGAACGGCTATCTGTGGACAGCACCGGATTCGACGCGCACCGACGTGCCTGGCGTCTTCGCCGCCGGCGACGTGACGGACGATATCTACCGGCAGGCGGTGACGGCGGCGGGGCTCGGCTGCATGGCCGCGCTCGAAGCGGAAAAATATCTGGCCGGCATCGAGGTGCATCGCGAGGCAGCGGAATAGGCGGCTCGCAAAACTGTTAGAAAATCGGCTTAGAAGCGCCGTGTAAAAGCCTGATTTTTCATTCAAACGCCAACCGGAACGAGGGGAAATCATGGCGTTGGACTGGGACAAGCTACGCGTGTTTCACGCTGCGGCGGAAGCGGGGTCGTTTACGCATGCGGCCGAGACCCTGCATCTGTCGCAATCGGCGATCTCGAGGCAGGTCAGCGCGCTCGAACACGATGTCGGCGTGCCTCTGTTCAACCGCCATGCACGCGGCCTGGTGCTGACCGAACAGGGTGAGATGCTGTTCCGCACGGCGCATGACGTGCTGATGAAGCTGGAAACCATCAAGTCGCGGCTGACCGAGACCAAGGACCGGCCGTCCGGCGTGCTCAGAGTAACGACGACCGTCGGCCTCGGCGCCGGCTGGTTGACCGAACGGGTGCAGGAGTTCATCGAACTCTATCCCGAAGTCAGCCTGCAGCTGATCCTCGCCAATGAGGAGCTCGACCTCACCATGCGCCAGGCCGATTGCGCCATCCGGCTGCGCCAGCCGCAGCAGCCGGACCTGATCCAGCGCCGCCTGTTCACCGTGCATTTCCATCTCTACGCAGCGCCATCCTACGTCGCCAAGCACGGCAAGCCGGGCTCTATCGCAGAGTTGAGAAACCATCGCATCGTCACCTTCGGCCTGCCTGTGCCGTCGCATCTGTCGGAGTTGAACTGGCTGGAGACGGTCGGCGATTTCGAGAGCGGCCAGCGCGTGCCGTCGCTGCAGATCAACGACATCCTGTCGATCAAACGCGCCGTGCAGGGCGGCGCCGGCATCGCCATGTTGCCGGACTATGTCATCAGCAAGGATTCCGGCTTGGTGCAGCTGCTGCCGGAAACCGAGGTGCCGTCCTTCGACACCTATTTCGCTTATCCCGACGCGATGAAGAACCAGGCCAAGCTGCACGTGTTCCGCGACTTCATCATCGCCAAGGCCAGAAGCTGGTCCTTCTGATCCAAGGTCAAAGCCTATTCTTTCCAAGGTGTAATCCGCGGCAGCCAGCCCGGTACGTTGCGGCGGTAGGCTTCGTATTCGGCGCCATAGCGGCCGGCGAGCGTCGGCTCCTCATAGAGCTTGACGAAGGTCACCATGGCAGCCGCCGCGATTGCCGCGTACGCGGCAATCGACCAGCTCGAAAACAGCAGCGCCTGGCCGAGAATGATCGATAGCACGGCGACATACATCGGATTGCGGACATGGCGGTAGATGCCGCCGATCACCAGCCTTTCGGTCGGTGCGACAGGGGCGGGTGTGCCCAGCCCCTCCAGTGCGAAGCGGGCGAAGGCATGCAGCAGCACGGCGGCGGCGGCGACGATGAGCACGCCGCCGGCGAAGACAAGGCCGGGCAGGGGCGACCATGGCAGGCCCCAGCGAGCGCTGAGCAGCCAGGGAATCAGCCCGGCGACCACGCCAGGGGCCGCAATCAGGAAAATGCCGCTGCCGGCAATCGCCGAAAACCTACGCATTGGTTGATCTCCGCCTGACTGCCTTTGAATTAAACCATTGCTGCCTCATTCCACATCATCAGTGTTTTTCGGCATTTGGGGAGCAGAATCGGCCGGCATCGGCGTTTTCGAGACGACAATGACCCGAAAGCGAGCTTCATCTTCACGATTCTGCTGGTCCTATTGGCTTCTGGAACGGGTTGGACCACAGCCTGTGCCTTTTTGCATGCGTGTGTTGCAAAATAGATGCTTGTTTCTTGGGCATGATGAGCACATATGTAAATCATCTCCTGGGCGCGTTCTCCTCCCATTAGCGCCCTCGAGTGTTCCCCTCTGGAGGTTAGCCTTAACAGGCACTTCCAATCAAACTCAGCCGGATCTTCATTGATCCGGCTTTTTTGTTGCCTGCATGCCAATGGGATGGCTGAAAAGTTCACCAGAATTGCCGCGTAACAGTGTCATGTAACCTCTGGTAACATGACAAGGACACCCCTCATCTGCTAAATGGATCATAGGACGCGGTGTGGTTCGGACGGGAGATGGGGGCATCACTCGGACGACCCGGGCTCAGGCGGCTACCGCGTCCGAACCTTTTCCCGCCGAAGCGCGGCGATCTTGCACGCGGCGGACCTGCCGTTTTTCCTCCCAAGAAAACGGTCCGCAAAACAAACGGCGTCCGGCCCCCCCGGGCGTCGTTTTTGGTTTGTGCCCCCCTCGATCCTTCGAAGGTGGCGCTTCACATGCATTCCAAATCGGCCACCGGGCGAAATCAGGCGGCCTTGCCGTTGGCGTTCATCGCCTCGTCGGCGAGACGGCCAGTCAGCTCGGCCATGTGGTCGAAGGCGGCCCGGTAGCTGGCAACGCCTGAAGTGGCCGACCGCAGCTCGATGATCAGATCACCGATCTCGGCCTGCGGCATGGTCGCCTCGACGACATCCCATCCAGGCCAGTCGGGCCGCGCGTCATAGCCGAGGATCTGGCCGCGCCGTTGCGGGATCAGTGCGATGATCTTCGACGTCGCGTCCGACGGCGTGACGATCTCGACCTTCATCACCGGCTCCAGAAGCACCGGCGAGCAGGCGGCCATGCCTTCCTTCATGGCGAGCTTGGCCGCCATCTGGAAAGCCATGTCGGAGGAATCGACCGCATGGTACGAGCCGTCCGACAGGTTGACAGCGATGTCGACCACGGGAAACCCGAGCGGGCCGGACTTGAGGTAATCGCGTATGCCTGTTTCAACCGACTGGATGTAAGTCTTCGGGACGACGCCGCCGGTGATGGTGTCGGTGAACTGGAAGCCGGAGCCGCGCGGCAGCGGCTTGATCTCGATCACCACATCGCCGAACTGGCCGTGGCCGCCCGACTGTTTCTTGTGGCGGCCGCGCTGCTGCACCGGTTTGCGGATCGTCTCGCGATAGGGCACCGCCGGAGCATGGCCCTCGACCGGGATCTGGTTCTTGCCCTCCAGCCGCTCGCGCACGACGCGCAGATGCATCTCGCCATGGCCTGACAGCACGGTCTCGGCCGAGTCCTGATTGTGGTGCAGGCTGAGCGAGGGATCTTCCTCGGCCAGGCGCTGGATGGCGGCCGACATCTTGACCTCGTCCTTGCGCTCCTTGGGGCGCAGTGCGAAGGCGAAGACCGGCTGCGGCGGCTCGACATCGAAGAGCTGTTTGGCCCCGCCCTTGGCCGAAGTCAGCGTCTGGCCGGTCTTGACCGTGTCCAGCTTGCCGAGCGCTACGGTATCGCCGGCCCTGGCGGTGGTCAGCTTGACCTGGTCCTTGCCCAGCATCCTGTAGATGCCGGAAACCTTGGCGGTGTCGCCGCCGGGCAGCCATAGTTCCGAGCTGTCGGCGACCTGGCCGGACAGGATGCGCGACACCGACAGTTTGCCGCCATGCGGCGTGTGGATGGTCTTCATCACCTGGACCACCGTCGCATTGCCGTCCGGAGCGCCGAGCCGCTTGCGGGTCGCCTCGATGTCGGGCGCGTCGTGGCGGATCGTTTTCAAGAGGCGCAGCACGCCATTGCCTTTCTCGGCGGTGCCGATCAGCACCGGCGTCACCGCGCCCTCGCGCAGATCTGCGGCGAGATCGTCGAAGATCGCGTCCTTGGGCGGTTCGATCTCTTCCAGCAACTGCTCCATCAGCTGATCGTCATGGTCGGCCAGCGTCTCCAGCATGGAGAAGCGGGCCTCCAGTTCGCGCGCCTTGTCGTCGCTTGGTATCTGAGCCACCTCGCTCTCGGCATATTCGCGGTAGATGTAGGCGCGCTCCAGCGCCAGATCGATCGAGCCGATGACGACGCCGTCCTTGCGCAGCGGGATCTGACGCAGAAGCAGCGGCGCGGCACTTGTCGGCTGCAGCATCTTCAGCGTGTCGCGCACGCCCGCGATCGCCTTGTCGACCTTGTTGAGGAACAGGATGCGCGGCACGCCGAGATCGTCGAGCTTGCGCATGATGAGCTGCAAAGCGGGAATCTTCTTTTCGTCGGCCTCGGCCACGACCACCGCGACATCGCAGGCGGCCAGCACCGGTTCGGCCTCGAAGGAGAATTCGATCGACCCGGGGCAGTCGATGAAGGTGAACTGTTCGCCCATGAATTCGGTGGTGGCGATCGACGCCTCGACGCTCATGGCGTGGGCGCGGGCTTCGGGCGAATGATCTGAAACGGTATTGCCAGAGGAAACCGGGTTCTGGCGGGGAATGGCGCCGGTACGGGCCAATATGGCTTCGAGAAGTGTCGTCTTACCGCTTGCGAAGGGACCGACTATGGCAATGCATTTCGGTCCCGTGCGTCGTCCTCCGGCGCGATTACCCATGGCTGACCTCCACTCAGGCGTTTTTCCTGGGGACCGACTGGCATTCATGGTTCAGGCCAAGGTCAATCGGTCCTGAGCGGCGGCCGGCCTGTTCGACCGTCGCGGGGGGTCTGTTTCGACCTGCCCGCGATTATCGTCCCACTTGTTTGCCGGGAGGGCAAGGAAAATAGGAGGCCGGTGGGGCCGGCCGTCTCAGGCGCTGAGCGCGAGCGGTTCGACCGAGCGCCCGTCAAGCAGCGCGAGCTTGCCGCGAGGCGCCGGCCTGCCGAAGAAATAACCTTGGAAACGATTGCACCCGGCAGCCTTGGCGAGAGCGAATTCTTCCGCCGTCTCCACGCCTTCTGCCACGATGGTGACCTGCTGGATGCGCGCGATCTGGGCCAGCGCCGAGACGAATATCTGCGCTACCTGGTCATGGGCGAGGGCGCGGATGTAGGAGCGATCGATCTTGATGATATCCACGGGCAAGGTCTTCAGATAGTTGAAGCCGCAATGGCCGGTGCCGAAATCGTCGAGGGCTATGTGAAAGCCGAGGCCACGCAATGCCTCGAGGCGCCGCAGGATCTCGGGCGTGGCGGCGGTCGCCACCGTCTCGGTGATCTCGATGATGAACTGTGATGCCGACCGGCCAGTGTCCTTCAGCACGCGGTCGCACATGGTGACGATCTCGTCGCGCTTGAGCTGCTCGCCGGAGACGTTGATGGAAATGCGGTGGCCGGGGAACTGGCCGATATCGGCACAAGCCCGTTTGAACACCCATTCGCCGAGCATGTCGATCAACGTCGACCGTTCGGCGATCGCAATGAACTCGGCCGGCGCGATCAGGCCGCGAACCGGGTGGCGCCAGCGGATCAGCCCCTCGAACGCCTCGGTGGAACCGTCCGGGCTGACGATCGGCTGATAATGCAGTTCGAGTTCGCCCAGATAGACCGCGGCGCGCAATTCCCGCTCGACCAGACGCCGGTAGCGCTTGTCGGACAGCATCTCCTCGTCGAAGACGGTGACGCGGCCACGGCCCGCCGCCTTGCTTTCATAAAGCGCCAGATCGGCAACCAGCATCAGTTCCGTCGTGTTCGAGGCGTGGGCCGGCGCCAGGGCGACGCCGATCGAAATGGAGAGCGGAATGGTCTTGCCTTCATGCGATTTGCCGTCGCGCATGGCATCCAGCAATCGTCTGACATCCTTGTTGATGGCCGCCAGGTCGCCATGGGGAATGATGACACCGAATTCGTCGCCGCCGAGGCGTCCGACCATGGCGCCGGCAAAGACGCGCTCCGCGGTCTTGACCAGATGCGCCAAGGTGAGGTCGCCGAACTGGTGTCCGAACGTGTCGTTCAACTGCTTGAAATGGTCGAGGTCGATCAAGAGCAAGGCTGCCTCGCGCCTGTCGCGTCTGGTGCCCAGGCCTTCGCGCAGCGCTTCGAGGAAATAACGTCTTGTCATGGCGCCGGTCATCGCATCCCTGGTGAGGAAATAATGTTTCTCGGCCTCCGCCGCGGCGGCCGACTGGAGACGATGGACGACGCTGCTGCGCATGTACATCAACGCCAGCAAGGCCAGGCTCGTGGCCAGGATCGAGATGGCGAAGGCACCGCCGGCGGACAGGTTTTGCGAGACGTCGAAAGCACCAAGCACCGCCGCGCCGATGCTGATCACGAGCAGCGACTGGATACCGCGATAGATCCGGCCGCTGTGGTCCTTGATCGTTGCCAGTATGCTCATCCGCCAGCCCCCGCAATGCAGGCTAACGGCTAGTGCGCAGCCGTTAACAAGACATTGAATTCGCCGGCATTTCGCTTGGCGGTCCCATGCCGGCAAGGGTCATGGTTAAGAGAAAAATTCAGGCCCTCGTCCAAGCGAGGTGACAAGGGCGGTTGCATCAGGGCCAATCCAGACCGAGAATGCGGCTCACTTCGCGGGGCCGGCGTCTCGCCAGCTCCCACCAACTCCAGGGTCAGACGATGAAGATCATTGCTTGCGGCAGCGTGCCGACCATCATAGCGCCGGACAAATACTTCACCGGCCGGGTTCTGCAGACGCCGATCATCGAGACGGAGGCGCCGGCGCGGCTCAGGGCCACGCTGGTCAGTTTCGAGCCCGGCGCGCGCACCTACTGGCACACGCATCCGCTTGGCCAGACACTTTATGTGACTGCTGGCGCCGGCCTGGCCCAGACATGGGATGGACCAATCCAGGAAATCAGGGCCGGTGACGTCATCTCATTCGCGCCCGGCGAGAAGCATTGGCATGGCGCGGCGCCGAAATCGGCAATGACGCACATCGCCATGCAGGAGGCGCTTGACGGCGTCCATGCCGATTGGCTGGAAGCGGTGACGCCGGCGCAATATGGCGGCTGAGTGCTGAACCTGGATTGATAAACCCGGCGGTAACGCCTGAAAGCGGTGACGCCGGGTTTGTTTCGGACTTACCTGATCAGGTCAGCGATGCCGTGAAGCGCTGGATGCGCGTGCAGGCTTCCTCCAGCAGCGTCTCCGAGGTGGCGTAGGAGATGCGGAAATTGGGGCCGAGGCCGAAGGCCGAGCCGAACACCACCGCGACGCCCTCTGCCTCGAGCAGTTCCGAGCAGAAGGTCTCGTCGGTGTCGATCACCTTGCCGGCCTTTGTCTTCCTGCCGATCAGCTGGGCGCAGGACGGATAAACATAGAAGGCGCCTTCCGGCGACGGGCACGTGATGCCGCGCGCCTGGTTGAGCATCGATACGACGAGGTCGCGCCTGCCTTGAAAGATCGCCTTGTTCTTGGCGATGAAATCCTGCGGGCCGTTGAGCGCCTCGACGGAAGCCCATTGCGCGATGGTGCAGGCGCCAGAGGTCTGCTGGCCCTGGATCATGTCCATCGCCTTGATCAACTGGACGGGACCGGCGGCATAGCCGATGCGCCAGCCGGTCATCGCATAGGCTTTCGAGACACCGTTCATGGTCAGCGTGCGCTCGTAGAGCCTGGGCTCGACCTCAGCGATGGTCTTGAAGACGAAGTCGCCATAGGTCAGGTGCTCATACATGTCGTCGGCCAGCGTCCAGACCTGCGGATGCTTCAGCAGTACTTCGGCCAGCGCGCGCAATTCGGCCTCCGTATAGGCCGCGCCCGACGGGTTGGACGGCGAGTTCATCAAGAGCCATTTGGTCTTCGGCGTGATCGCCTTTTCCAGCACCGCGGGGGTCAGCTTGAAGCCGTTGTCGATCGAGGTGTCGGCAAACACCGACGTGCCGCCGCAGATCGCCACCATTTCGGGATAGCTGACCCAGTAGGGGCGAGGGATGATGACCTCGTCGCCGGGGTTCAGCGTCGCCATGAAGGCGTTGAACAGGATCTGCTTGCCGCCGGTGCCGACGATGGTCTGCTCGGGCCTGTAGTCGAGATTGTTCTCGCGCTTGAACTTCTTCGCGATCGCCTCGCGCAGCGGCACGATGCCCGAAACCGGCGGATATTTGGTCTCGCCACGGCGAATGGCCTCTATCGCCGCATTCTTGATGTTGTCGGGCGTGTCGAAATCAGGCTCGCCGGCGCCAAGGCCAATGATGTCCCTGCCGGCATTTTTCAGCTCGCGGGCTTTCTGCGTCACCGCGATGGTGGCGGAAGGCTTAACGCGGGAAAGGGTGTCGGCAAGAAAGGCCATGACCTTTTGTCTCTCCAAAGGATCGGCGCGGCCAGGAGCGGCCGCGGCGCTTCTCATGTCGCAACATTCCCGTCAGCGCAAGCCTTGTCGGCTGGGCCAGGTGGGGGCGGCGCGGTCAATGAGGCGTGATCGGCAAGGGAAAGTTCATTAACGGGCGGTAGAGGCTTGCATGGCAGGATCGCGGTTCAATTCCGCCAGGTCGCGGAGCGAGGAACCTTTGTCACGCAGCATCGGACTTGCCCATATCATCCGTCATGATGACGGCACCTCGAGCGGTGTCTGGGGCATTTATACGCTGCAAAGCGCCTTCCAGCCGATCTTTGCCTTCAACGAGGGCAAGCTGTCGGTCGCCGCCTTCGAAGGGCTGATCCGCCCATTTCGCGACGGCGAGCCGCAATCGCCGATGACCTTCTTCTCGACATGTCCGGCGGCCGACCGCCTGCATGTCGAAGCGCTGACCAGGACACTGCATCTGCTCAATGCCGGCGCCTGCCTGCCGCGGGAGGCATCGATCTTCGTCAATTTCGACCCGTCGGTGTTCACCGAGCGATCGATCGTCGACAACGCCTTGCGTGACATGCGGCTGGTGCTGCACGAGGCCGGTATCGATCCGGGCCGCGTCGTTTGCGAGGTGACGGAGCAGAGATCGGCATCGCAGGAGACCCTGCACGGCTTCGTCGCCGCGCTCAGAGCCAACGGCTTCCGGATCGCCGTCGACGACTATGGCGCCGACGATTCCGACATCACCCGCGTCAAGGAGCTGAGCCCTGACATCGTCAAGTTCGATGCGCACTGGATCACGCAACTGATGGAATCGGGCGCTGGTTTCGCGCTGTTGACGTCCATGGTGAGGAGCTTCGAGGACCAGGGCATCCGCACCGTGTTCGAGGGTATCGAGGAAGGTTGGCAACTGGAGCTGGCCGAGCGATCGGGCGCCTCGATGGTCCAGGGTTACGTGCTGGCCCGTCCCGAACTGGCGCCGACGAGTTTCCGCGCTTTCGCAAAGAGCAGTCCGGAACCTGCCCCCGCCGCAAGCCATGCGTCCGCTCCCGTCACCGCGACGCCGCGCAAGGGGCGGCCCGCAAAAGCCTTCGGACGCAGGGTATCGCCATGAGCGTCGAGCGGCGGCGCACCATGGGCGATGCGATCTTCGCCGACGAGATCGGCATCGAATATGGCGTCCATGGCGACTTCCGCCTGCGCAGCGCCTACCAGCCGATCTACGCCCCGCGCGGCGGCAGCTTGCAACCGGTGGCCGTCGAAGGCCTGATCGAGCCGCACCGCGCCGGCCGGCCGGGGTCGCCGCGGATGTTCTTCGACAGTGTCGCGGCTTCGGACCGGCTGTTCGTCGAAACCATGTGCCGCGTGCTGCATCTCAGGAATTTCCACAATATCGGCGTCGACGGGCTCGACCTGTTCTTCAACTACAATCCACTGGTCAACGACCATGCTGGACGTGCGCTGGCCGAGATCCGGCTGATGAGCCGGCATCTCGACGAACTCGGCCTGGCGCCCGCCATGCTGGTCTGTGAAATCACCGAACAGGCGGCGGACGATGCGCTGCTGGCAAGGCTGGTGCATGAAATGCGACGCGACGGCATCCGCATTGCCATCGATGATTTCGGGACCGGCCATTCGACCGAGGAGCGGGTGAGCCTGCTTCAGCCCGACATCGTCAAGATCGATGGCGGCTGGTTCGCGGAATTCTGCCGCCACGCCGCCGCGGAACGCTTCTTCCGCCCGCTGGTGTCCAGCCTGCACGACCGCGGCGCCAAGGTGCTGGTCGAAGGCATCGAGCAGCCCGCCCACCTGCGTGTCGCGCTCGAAGGCGGGGTCGATTTGCTGCAGGGTTTTCTTCTCGGGCGTCCCGCGCTTGCCGGCACCATCTTCAACGAAGAGCCGCTTGCGGTCGATGCGCTGCTGGGCTTCGACAACAAGGTCGTGCCGTTGCATAAGCGGCGTTGATGGTCGCGCCAAAAGAAATCACTGGTTGATGATGGCGCCGCTGCGATAATCCGCACGCAGAAGCAGCGCTCCGGGGAACCACAATGATACTCTACAGCATGATCGACAGCGGCAATTGCTACAAGCCGCGGCTGCTGATGGCCAAGCTCGGCCTCGCCTTCACCACTGTCGAGGTGAGTTCGCATACCGGCGATACGCGCAAAGCTGAGTTCGTCGCCAAGAACCCGAACGCGATGGTGCCGCTGCTGGAATTGGACGATGGCCGGCGGCTGGCAGAATCCAATGCCATCCTGCTCTATCTCGCCGAAGGCACGCGCCTGCTGCCGACGGACAAATACGAGCGCGGGCTCGCCTGTCAATGGCTATTCTTCGAGCAGTACAGCCACGAGCCCTATATCGCGGTGCGCAAGGCGCTGCTGACCTTTCCCGAACGCGCCGCCGATGCCACGCCCGAGCGGCTGGCGGTGACGCTGGAGCGCGGCAACAAGGCGCTTGGCGTCATGAACACATATCTCGAAAGCAACGCCTTCTTCGCCGGCCGCGCATTCAGCATCGCCGACATCGCGCTCTATGCCTATACCCACACGGCTGAGCATGGCGGCTTCCAGCTCGACGCCTATCCGGCCGTGGTCGCCTGGCTCGGCCGCGTGGAGGCGGACCCGGGGCATGTACCGATCGAGTGGGTGGGGTAGGCGTTGCCACAGCATCCTTCTCCCCGTTCACGGGGAGAAGGATGCTAGTCGTCCAAAATCCAGACAAATAAAAAGGCGGGATGAATCCCGCCTTCCCATTTCGGTAGCCTGATCGGGAGCGTCCGGTCCGGGCTGGCAGCTATCTGCTGTTCCAGCTTGTCGGGTCTTTCCGCTCCGGCGCGCTTCTCGCGCGACCGTCAGTACATCCGTGACTTGCCGCGCGCCCCGAACTCTCGTCCGGCGCGCGCCATTTTCAAAATCAGGCTGCCTTGCTCAGAGAACCAGCGGACGACTTGCCAGTGCGGCGGTCCTGCTCGATCTCGAAGTTGATCTTCTGGCCTTCGACCAGGGTCGACAGTCCAGCGCGCTCGACAGCCGAGATGTGGACGAAAACGTCCGCGCCGCCGCTGTCAGGCTGGATGAAGCCGAAACCCTTGGTGGCATTGAACCACTTGACCGTTCCAGTTGCCATATAAATAGTCCTTCACATTTGCTTTGGTATGACCGGACCGAGGTCCAGCCGGTGTGCATCGAGATTTTGGAGATAGACGTCAGCAAACGCGAAGATCGCGAGGCCCGGATCGATCGGCCGAAATATCAATGGGGCTGATATAGGCTGCTTTCGCACAAAAAACAAGACTGCGTGAAAACGTCGTGATCCGGGGCCGCCCAACGGCCGCCCCAATCTGGTGAAACCGTGGCGCAAGATCGTGCAGTCCCCGGGCGGCGGATCGAGGGGAGGGACCATGAAGACCATCCTGCTTGCCGCCTGCCTCACGCTGGTGGCCGCCCAGGCGCAGGCGATCTCGCGCTACGACCCGACGCGTATGAGCTGCGGCAAGATCCAGTCGACGATCGCGCGCCAAGGTGCGGTCATCCTGCGCTATCCGTCGGCACGGGTGCCGGGGTTGCCGCTCTACGACCGCTATGTCCAGAGCCAGCAGTTCTGCACCATGGGCGAGGTGAGGACGCGCGCCTATGTGCCGAGCGCCGACACCAGGTCCTGCCCGGTCTATATCTGCAAGCGTCCGGACAATGAGCGTTTCAGGCACCGATTCATCCGGCGCCATTAGGGTGGCCTGCAAACCGTGGCTTCCTGCGCTTCCGGTGCTCACAGCGGGAGCGGTTACTGCTCTCAAAACCCGAAGGACACCTGCGCCGGCGGCGGCGGGCCGACGCGCACGCCTTCCATGGCCAGCATCTTTTCCTTGGTGACCGAGCCGCCGGGCGCCGAGAAGCCGCCGATCTTGCCGCCGGCGGCCAGGATGCGGTGGCACGGGATGACCAGCGGCACCGGATTGGCGCCAAGGGCCGCACCGGTTTCGCGCGGCAGGCCGGCATGGCCGGCGCGCTTGGCGAGTTCGCCATAGGTGGTGGTTTCGCCATAGCTGAGTTTTCGTGCCGCGTCGTAGATGGCGAGGCGGAAGTCGTCGATGCCGTCGAGATCGACGGGAAAGCCGGTGAAATCGACGTCCTCGCCCGCGGCATAAGCCTTGATCGAGGCGATCAGCTCGACCACCCATAACGGCTGGGCTGTGGAGGTGGAAACGCCGGGGTGGCGCATCAGCCGCCGCTCCACCGCTTCGCGGCTGCGTTCGGGCAGGCAGAGCCGGATCAGGCCCTTTTCACTCCAGGCGATGCCCATGAAGCCGATCACTGTTTCTAACACTGCGTGGCCAGCCGTGATCGAAGATGCCGTTTTCATGCTGCGCTCCTTTCCGCAAAGCGGCGGAATCCGGGATTCCCGCCGGTACATATCAGGAACAATATGGCATCGCTGCCTGCATCCCGCCACCCGAAAACCACCAGATGGCCCCGATTGCTACCCACGAATCGCTGGTGTAAGGGAAATCTTAATAACCCGACAAACCGGACTCCGAGCGCGGCTTGCCAGCAAAACAAACCCTTATCGCCATCGGCGTGATCGTGGCGGCAGCCGGCATGAGCGGCTGCACCTCGACCTCGCAGATGAAAGCCGCGCCGTCCCTTACCGAAACCGCGACCACGGCAGGCAGCGATGCCGGCTTCACCGTGCCGCTGCCGGACACTGTTTCGGTGCTGCCGCAATCCTCCGGAATCGCGCCCGTCCAGACCGCTGAGTTGACCCCGAGCCCGGCTACGCCGGCACTCGATCCGGCCGTCCAGCCGGCCGCGGCGACCGCCGCCTTTGCAGGGGTGACCCCAACCTCGCCGGCTATGCCCGCGGTGATGGCCGCCAGTGCCTGGCAGGCGCCTCCGCCGTCCAAGGCCGGCCAGCCGATCGAGGCGGCCGGGACCTACACGACCGCCGGGCTTGTCGTGCCGGCGGTTGCCAAGGGCGGCCAGAAAATGCCCGGCGTGCAGCAAGTAGCCTATGTCGTGCCGCAGAACCCGGCCGCACTGGTGCAGTTCCCGTCGGCGCCCGTCGAGCCGGAGCAGCATGCGACAGGCATGCGCGGCGACGTCGACCGGCTGATCGTCAAATACGCCGCCTTCTACCAGGTGCCGGTGGATCTGGTACGCCATGTCGTCAACCGCGAAAGCACCTTCAATCCCAAGGCCTACAATAACGGCCATTGGGGGCTGATGCAGATCAAGCATGCGACGGCGCGCGGCATGGGCTATGACGGGCCGGCCAAGGGCCTGTTCGACGCCGAGACCAACCTCAAATACGCGGTCAAATATCTGCGCGGCGCCTGGCTGGTGTCGAACGGCAACGCCAAGAAGGCCGACTGGCTCTACCAGACCGGCTATTATTTCGACGCCAAGCGCAAGGGCCTGCTCGAGGCGACCGGCCTCGGTGTCGACCGCAGGCGCGGGCGTCTTCAGCCTGACGCCTGAGCGCGATGCCCGAACCGCGCCCGCCGGCTCCAAACGACATCCGGCTGCGCAAAATCCTCGATGAGACGCTGGTTGCGCCGCACTGGCCGGATGGCTTTGCCATGCGCTGCTTCGGACATGGCGACGCTCTGCCCCTGCATGCATTGCTGGGCGAAGTGTTCGACGATGGCACCGACGGCCCCTTCGACGAATGGTGGCCGCGCATTTCCGAAGACCCCGAATTCGACCCGGCGTTGTGTTTCCTCGTCATCGATGCCAAGGGCCGGCTGGCGGCTGCTGCACTGTGCTGGACCTCGGCGTTCGTCAAGGACTTGGCCGTTCATCCCGAGGCGCGCGGCAAAGGGGTCGGCGAGGCGCTGATGTGGCACGCCTTCGCCATTTTTCGCCACCGCGGTGCCGCCCATGTCGACCTCAAGACCAATACGCTCGAGAACGCCGCCGCCGTGCGGCTCTACGAGCGGCTGGGCATGGGGCCCGTTGCCTGGGAAGGCTGACCAGCGACGCTGATCGGTGCCGTCATTGCCACCGGGGATGGCCTGTTCGGGAACCCAAAGCGCTGCTCCGCATTCAATGAACGGTGGGGTCTGACCGGCTGCTGGTGCTGTGCGCCGCCGGCTGCCAAGGGAGATCCACCGATGAAGGTTTTCCACGCATTGCTGGCGTTGAGCGTCGCTGCCGTTCTCGCGGTAGGTTCGGCGCGCGCGGTCGAGCTGTCGATCGTGTCGGGCGACACCGGCAACGGCATCAAGGTGCTGCGCGAGATCCTCGACCGCTATGAGAAAGAAAGCGGCAACCAGGTCACCATCGTCGCCATGCCGTCGTCCGGGACCGACCAGTTCGGCCAGTACAGGCTGTGGCTCGCCGCGGGCAACAGCGACGTCGACGTCTACCAGACCGACGTCATCTGGGCGCCGCAGCTCGCCAGCCAGTTTGTCGACCTGACCGAGGCGACCAGGGATGTCGTGGCCAAGCATTTCCCGTCGATCATCCAGTCGCAGACCGTCGACGGCAGGCTGGTCGCGCTGCCGATCTTCACCGATGCGCCGGCGCTCTACTACCGCAAGGATCTGCTCGACAAATACGGCGCCAAGGTGCCGGCCACCTGGAAGGAGCTGGGCGACACCGCCAGGCTGGTGATGGACAAGGAGCGCGCCTCGGGCAACAGGGATATCTGGGGCTTCGTCTTCCAGGGCAACGCCTACGAGGGGCTGACCTGCGACGCGTTCGAATGGGTGGTGTCGAACGGCGGCGGCCATATCGTCGAGCCGGATGGCGCCATCTCCATCAACAACGCCCGGGCGGCGGCCGCGCTCGACATGGCCAAGGCCTGGATCGGCACCATCGCGCCGCCCGGCGTGCTCGCCTACCAGGAAGAGGAATCGCGCGGCGTGTGGCAGACCGGCAATGCGGTCTTCATGCGCAACTGGCCCTATGCCTATGCGCTGGGCAACAGCCAGGGGTCGCCGATCAAGGGCAAGTTCGACGTCGCGCCGCTGCCGGCCGGCACGGGCGAGGGCGCCCGGCCGGCGGCGACGCTCGGCGGCTGGAACCTTGCGGTCTCGAAATATTCCAGGCACCCGGACGCGGCGATCGAACTGGTCAAGTTCATCGCCTCGCCGGCAATGCAGAAATACCGCACGCTCAAGACCGCCAACCTGCCGACCATCCAGGCGCTCTATGACGATGCCGACATCGCCAGGCAACAGCCGATCATTCCACATTGGAAAGGGGTCTTCCTCAATGCCGGGCCGCGGCCCTCGGCGGTGACCCGGAACAAGTACAACGAAGCGTCGAGCCAGTTCTGGAATGCCGTCCACAAGACCCTGTCCGGCGAAGGCAGCGCCGCCGACAATCTGGCCGACCTCGAAGCGACGCTGACCCGGCTGAAAGGCAAGGGCTGGTGAGCGCGCACCCGGCTGATGCGCGCTCTGGTTCGCGCCTGATGCGCCAGCGCGTGCGCTCGGCATGGCTGTTCCTGGCGCCGATGCTTCTGGTGCTCGCCGCCGCTGCCGGCTGGCCGCTCGCGCGAACGGTCTATTTCAGCTTCACTGATGCCTCGCTGTCCGATCTCGACGCCCGCCAATGGGTTGACCTCGCCAATTATGTCTCGGTGCTGCGCATGCCGAGCGGCAGGATCATCTATGACGGGCTGCTTCTCGATCCGGTCTGGTGGGGCGCCGTGTGGAACACCGTGCGGTTCGCGGTGATTTCGGTGACCTGCGAGACGATCCTCGGCATGGTCGTCGCCCTGGTGCTCAACGCCGAATTCCCAGGGCGCGGCATCGTCAGGGCGGCGATCCTCATCCCCTGGGCGATCCCGACCATCGTCTCGGCGAAGATGTGGCAGTGGATGCTGAACGACCAGTTCGGCATCATCAATGTCGTGCTGATCAATCTCGGGCTGATCGACCACAAGATCGCCTGGACCGCCAGCGCCGACACGGCGATGGCCGCGGTGCTGATCGTCGACATCTGGAAGACGACGCCTTTCATGGCGCTGCTGATCCTGGCCGCGCTGCAGATGCTCCCGCGCGAGATCATCGAGGTCGCCAGGCTCGACGGCGCCAATCCATGGCAGATCTTCTGGCGCGTGACCTTGCCGCTGATCCGCCCGGCGGTGATGGTGGCGGTGATCTTCCGGGCGCTCGATGCGCTGCGCATCTTCGACCTGATCTATGTGCTGACGCCTAACAATGCGCATACCAAGTCGATGTCGGTGTTCGCCCGCGAGAACCTGTTCGAATTCGACAAGTTCGCCTATGGCTCGGCCGCCTCGACCCTGCTCTTCCTCATCCTCGCTTTGCTCACTATCCTCACCATCCGCATCGGCCGGATAAGCCTGGATGGAGGCCGCTGAGATGTGGCTCCTGAAGCGCGTGGCCTTCTATCTGCTGATCGGGGCAATCGTTCTCATCGCGGTGTTCCCGTTTTATTATGCCATCGTCACCAGCCTGAAATCGGGGACCGCGCTGTTCCAGGCCGATCTGTGGCCGAAGGCGCCCAGCCTCGGCAATTATCGCAATGTGCTGGCCGAAGGCGCCTTCGTGCACAACCTCCTCAATTCGCTGATCGTCTCGGGCGCGGTCGTGGCGCTCTCGCTGTTCCTTGGCGTCACCGCCGCCTACGCGCTGGCGCGTATCCGTTTTCGAGGCCGCTCGGCGTTGCTGTTCGCCATCCTGTCGGTCTCGATGTTCCCGCAGGTGGCGGTGCTGGCCGGGCTGTTCGAGCTGGTGCGGATGTTCGGCCTCTACAATTCGCTCTTCGCGCTGATCTTCTCCTACATGATCTTCACCCTGCCGTTCACCGTCTGGGTGCTCACCGCCTTCGTCCGCGACCTGCCGGTCGAGGTCGAGGAGGCGGCGATCCTCGATGGCGCGACGCCATGGATCATCATCACGCGCATCTTCCTGCCGCTGATGTGGCCGGCGCTGGCGACCACCGGGCTGCTGGCCTTCATCGGCGCGTGGAACGAGTTCCTGTTTGCCCTGACCTTCACCTCCAACGATGCGCGGCGGACCGTGCCGGTGGCGATCGCGCTGCTCTCCGGCAATTCGCAGTTCGAAATCCCCTGGGGCAACATCATGGCGGCCTCGGTGATCGTCACCGTGCCGCTGGTGGTGCTGGTGCTGATCTTCCAGCGCAAGATCGTCTCCGGCCTGACCGCCGGCGGAGTAAAGGGGTGAGGCAGTTGCGGGCGTGTAAAAATGTCGGACCCGGTTACGGCGAAACGTCCTTGGGTCGTAGAGCACCCTGCCGGGACGCCGGCGCGACGACTTGAAGGAGCCGATCATGATCACCTTTCCCAACGAATCCGCCAAATACCGCACCGCGCGCGAAAAGCTGCTGAAGAAGGAAATCGAGCTGCGCCGAGCCATGGAAGCCGTGGCCGAGGCGCGCCGGGCGCTGCCGCCGGGCGGGCTGGTGCCGCAGGACTATGTGTTCGATGGGCTGGATATGTCAGGCAAGACCGCGAAGATAAAACTCTCGGAGTTGTTCGCGCCCGGCAAGGACACGCTGATCCTCTACCAGATGATGTTCCCGCGCCATCCGCAGGAGACGCGCGACGTGGCAACCAGCGGCGGCACGGCGAAGCTCGCCCGGCCCGACCAGCCATGCCCGTCCTGCACCGCGCTGCTCGACCAGTTCGACGGCGCGGTCGGCCATCTCGAAGCCGCCGGCTTCAACTTCGCCGTCGTGGCCAAGACGGCGCTCGAAAATCTCGTCACGCTCGGCCGCGATCGCGGCTGGCGCAACATGCGGCTGGTGTCGTCGGCCAACAACAGCTTCAAGCGCGACTACAACGCCGAGGATGCCGACGGTGCGCAGATCCCGCTGCTGTCGGTGTTCCACCGCGACGGTGACGGCATCAGGCATTTCTGGTCGTCCGAACTCGGCTTCGCGCCTACGGAGCCCGGCCAGGACCCGCGCGCCATCGGCACCTGCGAGATACTGTGGAACCTGATGGATTTCACGCCGGAGGGCCGGCCGAACTGGAACGAGCAGCTGCAATATGGCGAGGCGTGCTGCCACTGAGGGGCCTGGCGCAACTTCGTCTCGCCTGCGGCGTTGGAACCCCGAGGGAACCATTCCGATCGGAGATCCCAGATGAAAATGTTCCTGACCATGGCCGCCGTCGCGCTGACCGCCGTCGCGCCCGTCGCGCTTGCCCAGACGAACGGCACCAGTTCGAACGCGGTCGCGCCCATGTTGCCCGACAGCAAGGTCGACACCCCGACCTTTGTCGGCGCCGTGCCCAGCGCCAATGAATTCGAGATCCAGTCGAGCCAGCTCGCCGAACAGAAATCCGCCTCGGCGGACGTCAAGGCCTTCGCCGGCCAGATGATCAAGGACCACACCAAGGCCGGCGAGGACTTCAAGCAGGCGCTGAGCAAGGGGCAGACCACCGCCTCGATCAAGCCCGCCGGCCCCGCGCTGCAGCCCAAGGACCAGCAGATGCTGGACCAGCTGAAAGCCGTCAGCGGCAAGGAATTCGACCAGAAATACGTCATGATGCAGACCGAGGCCCACAAGCAGGCGGTCGCCCTGTTCAGCACCTATGCGAAATCCGGCGACGACCCCGCGCTGAAGGAATTCGCCAAGAAGACGCTGCCGACGCTGAAGGAGCATGAGAAGCACGTGAAGGAGCTCGGCGCGGCGCATTAGGGGCTGGGCGAGCTGTTCGGTCAAGGGCAGGCCATCCTTCTGGCTGGTGGAGACCTCCTTCATTTCGTCATCCACGGGCGGAGCAAGGAGCGCAGCGACGCGGCGCAGACCCGAGGATCCATGCCGGGACTTCAAAGCGTCGCTACGGTTCGTAATTCTGTTCCGCTGCGTCCCCGATTGATGTAGCGGCATGGATCCTAGGGTCTCCGCGACGCCGCTCCGCGGCTGCTTCGCCCTAGGATGACGAAGTTGGAGTGTCAGGCGCTCTGCCCCTGGCAAACCCCCACCCCGCAAGAAGCCCCTGTGCCTCCACCCGTCATGCGCTAGATTGCGCACCGACCCCTCGGGAGCACCCCATGCCCAAGATCGACCTCGCATCCGTGCCCGTCCGCAAGGGCTCCGGCTATCCCGCACCCTTCGACGCCCCTTGCGCCGACCGCACCCGCCGCCGCCTTGGCGATGCCGGCGGGCTCACCGATTTCGGCGTCAACCTGATGACCTTGCCCCCAGGCGGCTGGTCGAGCCAACGCCACTGGCACAGCCACGAGGACGAACTCATCCATGTGCTGGAAGGCGAACTGGTGCTGGTCGAGGATGGCGCGGAGACGCTGCTCAAGGCCGGCGATAGTGCTGCCTTCGCCAAGAACAGCGGCAACGGCCACCACATGATCAACCGCTCGCCGGTTACCGCGCGCTACCTGGAAGTCGGCTCGCGCAATCCCGACGATGTCATCACCTGTTCGGACATCGACATGATGAGCCCGAGTTCGGACGGGCGGTTCCTGCACAAGGACGGCACGCCCTATCCGGGGCAGGGGTGAGGGCTGGACCATGCGTCGGCGCTGGCGTTCCGCCCGTGTCGGGATAAGCTGGCTATAACCGCAGGAGTCGGCGCAAGCCCCCTCATCCGGCCGCTTCGCGCCCACCTTCTCCCCTGCAGGGGAGAAGAGACTGGCGCTGGCGCTCGTAATCTCCTCTCCCCTCGGGGGTCCGAAGGACGGGCGAGACAAGCGGCTCGCCCGGAAGCCGAGCGAAGCGGAGGCTGGGTGAGGGGGCCTTGGCGCCAGCTTGGCCAACAAGGGAGCACCACCATGAAAAAAGAAATAATCGAAGTGCCCGTCATGTCGGACAAGGTGCGGGCGCTCGGCCTGCCCTGTTCGACGGCGGTGCGGGCCAATGGCTTCGTGTTCATCTCGGCGACGCCGCCGGTGGACATGATGACCGGCGAGATGGTGCGCGGCGACATCGAGGTCCAGACAGACGCGTCGCTGAAAGCGCTGAAACACTGCCTGGAAGCGGCCGCCACCTCGCTGGAAAACGTGGTGATGGTGCGCATCTACGCCGTCAACTCCGGCTTCTACAACGCCATCAACCGGGTCTATGCCCGGTATTTCAGCGTCAACCCGCCAGCCCGGAGTTTCGTGCCGGTGGCGTCTTGGCCGATGGAGTTTGACATTGAGATTGAGTGCGTGGCTGTGGCGTGAGGACTAAGATGCTACTAGGAACGCACATACCCGCACTTCGGTCTTCAAAATATTCAGCCTCCAGCAGAAAATGACGCCCAATTGAGGACCCAGTATCCAAGTCTCAGTGGCGTAGCCGATCGCGAATAGCCTCCGCCGCCTCGCGCCCCAGATTATTTCCCGCGTTTAGCTCGAAAATTAGATGATCCAATACAGTTACAACCTGCCGCTTGGCTCTATTTATTTCCCCCGTCATCCTAGGAAAATTGGACGTCGAGTTACGAAATCCCTCCAGGCTACCCAAGGTAGAAGAAATCGCAGTGTTCATGCCTTCGACAGACACAAGTGCATCTGCCATTTGAGCCTCGTATTTTTCGTTGTCCGCGAAGTCAATCGATACCTCTACTGATTTGATAAAGGCGTTTAGCCCCTTGTTTATGCTTTCCCTAAATAATGGAATTTCAACGCCGATCCTTTCTGCAAATTGATTCATGTCTAACGAAAAACGAGACATGATCTTCTTGGCCTCCTGTCTAGCAATCCTTGGGTCTGCTATACCAAATTGCCCCAATTTGGAAAATTCAGCGGCGTGAGGATTTACTTTCGTGGTTAATTCTTCGAGATTACTTCTAATTCTTTCCACTATCCCCGATATGGATTCAAATTGCTCTTCGAATATATCTGCGAGATCTATATATCCTAATTCATAATCTTCATTGATTTCTGTAATTATCTTATCTGTGTTCTCTGTCGGTTTTTTCTGTTTGTCTTGAGAGTTCCACGCTTGAACTTGTCTAGATAGGTGAAGTCGTAAAAATTTTTCAAAAGCCGATATGTCGGTGTACTGCCAGTACAATGTCCCCTCTGGACCAAGTTCGCGGCGAAAGTTTTGAATTTTTACTAGCTCATTTCCGTCAATATGGGACATGGAAATTGGAGGGCTGTCCCGAAAATAGAACATAGTTTTAACAGCACTCGAACTTTCTTTAGATCTTTTCCTCGCTCGCTCAAACTCTTCAATCGTTCCAGATCCATATCTTCCAGTTGGGGTTCCGAAACGATGCCACATGATTCCAATGAAGATGTCGTAGTCATCGGGAATCTCGCCATTAATCACATCCTGTGGGTCTTGGCCCATCCCAGGATATGCGTGTGTTTCCCAGCGTACTAGGTCAAGTCGTAGGCCAAGCTCGCGGCTCCACGTAATATTTAGCTCTCGAATAACTTCTTCTAGTTTATTTCGTTCTTCGTTAACGTCGCCGGGCGACGCTACGAATACGCTCAACACATGTTCTTGTCGTGCCAATTGCGAGCTCCTCGATTGTCGAATGACGAATCGCGACAGCATAGATCATTTACAGGTATTTTATGAGTGATTGCGGAAATTGGGTGCTAGCATCTGGTAGAGGCAGGCCAAATCAAGAATAGTTCCTCATCTTTGATGCTGGCGCCGCCCCTTATCTGCTCCCTCACGCAAAATACTCCTGCAGCGGCCTCACTTCCAAACTCCCGGCCTTCAGCGCCGCGATCGCCTCCGCCACGGCCGCCGCCCCCGACAGCGTCGTGTAATACGGCACCTTCTGCATCAGCGTTGCCCGGCGCAGCGATTTGGAGTCCGACACCGCCTTCTGACCATCAGTCGTGTTGAAGACGATCTGGACCTGGCGGTTGCGGATGGCGTCTTCGATGTGGGGGCGGCCCTCCAGGACCTTGTTGATCTTTTCCGCCACCACGCCGTTTTCGGCGAGGAAGCGCTGCGTGCCTGACGTCGCCAGCACCTTGAAGCCGAGGCCGGCGAGGCGCTTGACCGCCGGCAGGATGCCTTTCTTGTCCTCGTCGCGCACCGAGACGAACAGCGTGCCGGAGCGGGGCAGGTCGACGCCGGCGCCGAGCTGGCTCTTGGCGAAGGCCAGCGCGAAGTCGCGGTCGAGGCCCATGACCTCGCCCGTGGAGCGCATTTCCGGGCCGAGCAATATGTCGACGCCGGGGAAGCGGGCGAAGGGGAAGACGGCTTCCTTGACCGCGATGTGGCCGGGATTGCGCGGGTCGGGCATGGCGCCGTAATGGGAGAAGGCGTTTTCCAGCGTCTCGCCGGCCATGATGCGGGCGGCGATTTTCGCGATCGGGCGCCCGATGGTCTTGGCGACGAAGGGCACGGTGCGCGACGCGCGCGGGTTGACCTCCAGCACATAGACCGTCCCGTCCTTGATCGCGTATTGCACGTTCATCAGCCCGCCGACATTGAGCGCGCGGGCAAGGGCCGCCGTCTGGCGCTCCAACTCGTTGACGAGGTCCGACGGCAGCGAGTGCACCGGCAGCGAGCAGGCCGAGTCGCCCGAATGGATGCCGGCTTCCTCGATGTGCTCCAGAATGCCGGAGACGAAGGTCGCCTTGCCGTCGCAGAGGCAGTCGACATCGACCTCGATCGCGCCACTGAGATAGGTGTCGAACAGCAGCGGGTTCTTGCCCAGCAGCGTGTTGATCTGGCCGGTCTTGTCGTTGGGGTATTTCTGCTTGATGTCCTCCGGCACCAGGCCGGGCACGGTGTCGAGCAGATAATTCTGCAGCATGCCCTCGTCATGGATGATCTGCATGGCGCGGCCGCCGAGCACATAGGAGGGGCGCACCACCAGCGGGAAGCCGAGCTCGCCGGCGACGAGGCGGGCCTGCTCGACCGAATAGGCGATGCCGTTCTTCGGCTGGCTGAGGTTGAGCTTGTGCAGCAGCTTCTGGAAGCGGTCGCGGTCTTCGGCGAGATCGATCATGTCGGGCGAGGTGCCGAGGATCGGTATTCCGGCCTTCTCCAGCGCGTCCGCCAGCTTCAGCGGCGTCTGGCCGCCGAACTGGACGATGACGCCGACCAGCTCGCCCGAGGCCTGCTCGGCGCGCAGGATCTCCAGCACGTCCTCCGCCGTAAGCGGCTCGAAATAGAGCCGGTCCGACGTGTCGTAGTCGGTCGACACGGTCTCGGGATTGCAGTTGATCATGATCGCTTCATAGCCGGCATCGCGCAGCGCGAACGCCGCGTGGCAGCAGCAATAGTCGAACTCGATGCCCTGGCCGATGCGGTTCGGCCCGCCGCCGAGGATGACGACCTTTTTCCGCGCCGACACCTGCGCCTCGTTGGCGAGCGTACCGGCGAAGGGCACTTCATAGGTCGAATACATGTAGGCGGTGGGCGAGGCGAACTCGGCGGCGCAGGTATCGATGCGCTTATAAACTGGATGAACGTCGAGCTTTTCACGAATCTTCTGAACGACTTCGGCGTCGGTCTTCGTCAGCGACGCGAGGCGGGCGTCGGAGAAGCCCATGGCCTTGAGCATGCGCAGGTTGACCGCGTCCTGAGGGATGCCGTGCTCGCGGATGCGGGCTTCCATGGCGAGGATGCCGGCGATCTGTTCGAGGAACCATGGGTCGATCTTGCACATGGCGTGCACGTCTTCGAGCGACGTGCCCATGCGGATTGCTTGCGCCACCATGCGCAGCCGGTCCGGCGTCGGGGTGCCCAAGGCGGCGCGGATGGCGTTGCGGTCGTCCGGGTTGTTACCTAGGGCATGGCCAAGGCCGGGAATCTCGATCTCGTCGAGGCCGGTGAGGCCGGTCTCCAGACCGCGCAGTGCCTTCTGCAGCGATTCCTGAAAAGTGCGGCCGATGGCCATGACTTCGCCGACCGACTTCATGGCGGTGGTCAGCACCGGCTCGGCGCCGGGGAATTTCTCGAAGGCAAAGCGCGGGATTTTTGTGACGACATAATCGATGCTCGGCTCGAACGATGCCGGCGTGGCGCCGCCGGTGATGTCGTTCTCCAGCTCGTCCAGCGTGTAGCCGACGGCGAGCTTGGCGGCGATCTTGGCGATCGGGAAGCCGGTCGCCTTGGAGGCGAGCGCGGATGAGCGCGAGACGCGCGGGTTCATCTCGATGACGACGAGGCGGCCATCGGCGGGGTTGACGGCGAACTGCACGTTGGAGCCGCCGGTCTCGACGCCGATCTCGCGCAGCACCGCGATCGAGGCGTTGCGCATCATCTGGTATTCCTTGTCAGTCAAGGTCAGCGCAGGGGCGACGGTGATGCTATCGCCCGTGTGCACGCCCATCGGGTCGATGTTCTCGATCGAGCAGACGATGATGCAGTTGTCCGCCTTGTCGCGGACGACCTCCATCTCATACTCCTTCCAGCCGAGCACGCTTTCCTCGATCAGCACTTCGGTGGTCGGCGAGGCGTCGAGGCCGGACTGGACGATGTCGTAGAATTCGGCCCTGTTGTAGGCGATGCCGCCGCCGGTGCCGCCCATGGTGAAGGAGGGGCGAATGATGGCGGGCAGGCCGACATGGTCGAGCGCTTGTGCCGCGATCGCCATGCCATGGCTGATGTAGCGCTGCTTGCGGTCGCCTTCGCCGAGGTTCCAGCGGGTTTCCAGCGCGTCGAGTTCGGCGTCGAGATTGTCCGGCTTCTCGGCCTTCAGCGCGGCGCGCTCGGCCTCATGCGTCTTGCGGTCGGCGTTCTTGACGTCGGTGGCGTTGGCCAGCATCGACTTCGGTGTTTCCAACCCGATCGTCTTCATCGCCTCGCGAAACAGCGCGCGGTCCTCGGCCTTGTCAATGGCATGCGCGTCGGCGCCGATCATCTCGACATTGTAACGCTCGAGCACGCCCATGCGGCGCAGCGACAGGGCGGTGTTGAGCGCGGTCTGGCCGCCCATGGTCGGCAGCAGCGCGTCGGGCCGCTCCTTGGCGATGATCTTGGCGACGACTTCGGGCGTGATCGGTTCGATATAGGTGGCATCGGCCAGTTCCGGGTCGGTCATGATGGTGGCCGGGTTGGAATTGACCAGGATGACGCGAAAACCCTCTTCCTTCAGCGCCTTGCAGGCCTGGGTGCCGGAATAGTCGAACTCGCAGGCCTGGCCAATGACGATGGGGCCGGCCCCGATGATCAGGATCGACTTGATGTCGGTGCGTCTTGGCATGTCTGTGAATTCCGTTCGGCAGCGGGCTTGCACAAAAAACCGGGACGGGAAGACCCGGCCGGTTGTGCTCGCGATTCTGGTATCAGGCTAGGAGGGCCTTATAGGGAAGAGTTTTGCCCGATGTAACCCCGAAAGTGAAGGGTTCACAGCGCCAAGCAAACAAGCGCCTCATTCCCTCGCGCAAGCGTCCTAATCCCCCAGCACCACCGTATCCGTGATCTCAAACCGCTCCGCCACGCCGATGCGGATCATGTTGAGGTTGCCTTCCCTGGTGAAGCGGAAGTTGCTGCCGGCGTCGGAGCTTGCCGGCAGGCCGGCATCGAAGGAGATGACGCGGCTGCCGCCATCGGGCCAGGTCACGGTCACGTCGGCCTTATCCGTGCCCTTGCGCGTCACGCTCGCCGCGCAGGGCGCCATGGGCTGTCCAACGTAGCGGGCGCAGGGAATTTGCAGGGTTCCATTCGCCGCCAGCGCCAGGCCATAGGCATCCTGCATGGCGATCTCCGCCGCGGATTTTGGCATGGGTTCGGGACTGGCCGGCTGGCTCGCGCTACCCAGCCGGGCGGTCAGGTCGGGTGCATCGGGCGTCGCGTCGGCTTCGGCGGCCATGGCGTCCGCCGCCTGGTCGGGCACCGTCGCCGGATTGAGGGGCACGAGATAGCGGGCGGGGGCCCATCCGGTGGCTTTGGGGTTGTCGGATTCGACCTTGCACCAGGGATGGCCGTCAATGTCGTTGCAGCCGAGGTTTCTCACACTCGCACCGGCAGGCAGACGGGCCTCGGTCTTGCCGATCGCCGACGGTTTGGCGCGGATATTGAGCAGGTCGTCGGGGGCGAGCCCGGTGACGACGGAGATGAACGGCGCCTCTTCGGCATGCGCCGGGACCACAGACGGCCACGCCGCCATCAGCAGCGGAGCGGCAATCAGCGCATGCAAACTTTTTCGGAGCGTAACTGTGCGCCTCATCATTTGGCCGTGCGCCGTACTCAAATCACCATGCCGCGGCGGTCTCGCCGCATGTCCGGCCGGTTTTATAAGGGACGGCGCGCCGGCATGTAAGCCGGAAAATTCACGCTAACCACGACGGCAAACCACGGTGCTGGGTGGTGCAAGTTTACGGATCACAGTCGCGCCGCTTCCGGCATGAAGCCGGTGCGCAGCCCGTGCGCCCATTCCGGGCGTCCCGCCTGTTCGGCCTGCCGTGCCGCCGCCTCGTGGTCGTAGTCCACCGCGATCATCTCGAAGCGGTCCTGCTGACCGGCGCCGCCCAAGGTGACGATGCCATAGCGCGCATGCGGCGAGCCCTGTTCGGAGACATGCGCCGGCGGCGTGTCGTCGTCATAGGCGGGGCAGCCGATGCTGCCCGGGTTGAAGATGACGGGACCATCGGGAATGCGGATCAACTCGGCCCGGTGGCTGTGGCCGCAGAGCGCGATGCGGCAGGCCGGGCCGAGCCCCTTCAGCCGGCACCGGATCGTGGCCAGCGGCGCGCGCACCAACTGGCCATCGACGATCGCGTCGAGCAGGTATTTCTCGTCGTGATCGGGGCGGGCATGGAAGGCGATGACGCCAGGTGCGATCTCAAGGATCAACGGCTGGGCGAACAGTGCATCGCGCTGCGCTGGCGTCAATCGCTGCTGCGCATAGACGTCGGACGCCCACATGGTCTCGTCGGCCGGATCGGCGGCGACGCGGCGGTCATGGTTGCCACGCACCGTCGGCAGCTTGAGCGCTTCCAGCCGTTCCATCGTTTCGCGCGGCCAGAGCGGACCCGAAACGCTGTCGCCGAGATTGACGGTGAGGTCAGCGCCGCCGCGATGCCTGAGATCGTCGAGCACGGCCTCGAGGGCGAGAACGTTGCCGTGGATGTCGGCGAGAACGGCGATGCGCATGAGGAGCTTCCGTGGATGGGCGGCAGGACTTGGTTCCCTCACCCGCTTCGCGAGGGAAAGGAAAAGCTTCAGGCCGGCACTTCCAAATCATGACCGCCAACCGCCGGCAGGGCGGCGTCGTCGGCGGCCGCCGCGATGACGCTGTCGAGCAGGCCGGGGAAACGGGCGTCGAGGTCGGCGCGGCGGAGCGTGATCATGCGGTTTGTGCCGACCACTTCGGTGCGGGTGACTCCAGCCTCGCGCAGTTTGGCGAGGTGGTAGCTGAGGTTGGTCTTGGAGGCGAGGTCGAGAAAGCGGCTGCAGTTCAGCGGCACGCCTTCCTTGCTGGCGAGATAACGCACGATGGCGAGCCGCGTCGGGTCGCCGAGCACGCCGAGCACGATGGGCAGGCTGATCTGGTCCGCATTGGGGTGTGGCAAGCTCATGGCTGGAACCTAAGCGCAGTTCGGGCCGATTTCAACGCGTCGATCCTGCTCAGCCCATACACACGGTTTCTCCACTTCATGACCGTCCTGACACAGTGCTGTCAGCATGGTTCTGCTATTTTGCCGTGGCTCATTGACATGATGCCCTTTTATGTCCAATTGTTCAATAACTTTTGAACTAAGGACGCTTTCCCATGGACAAGAGAATCTTCTGGCTTGCGCTTGGATCGTTTGCGATCTCGACCGAAGGCTTCGTCATCTCCAGCCTCCTGCCCGATATCGCCAGGGATGCCGGCATCTCGGTGCCGCTCGCCGGTTCGCTGATCACCGCCTTCGCGCTCGCCTATGCCGTGGGCACACCGATCCTGGCGACGCTGACCGGCGAATGGGACCGGCGCCGCGTCATCTTGTGGACGCTGGTGTTCTTCGTCGTCGGCAATGTCGTCGCCGCCTTGAGTTCCTCCTTCGAAGTGCTGCTCGCCGCACGCATCATCATGGCGCTGTCGTCGGGTCTGTTCGCGGCGACCGCGCAAGGCACGGCGGTAGCGCTGGTCGATGATCATCACCGGGCCCGCGCCATTGCCGTCGTCGTCGGCGGCACCACGGTTGCGGTCGCTGTCGGTGCGCCGCTTGGCGCGCTGGTCGCGGCCATCGCCGGCTGGCGCGGCACTTTCTATGCCATTGCCGGCCTTGGCGCGCTCGCCGGCGCCATACTGTGGTACCGGCTGCCGCGCGGCATCATCGGCACCAGGCTGCCGCTGAAGCGCCGGCTGGCGGCGGCCATGCGTCCCGGCGTGATGCCGATCCTGGTGACGACGGTGCTTGCCCTCGTTGGTGCCTTCACCGTGTTCAGCTTCATCGCGCCGCTGGCCATTGAAGGCGCCGGGCTGTCGCCGATCGCGCTGCCGGGCATGCTGCTCGCCTTTGGTGTCGGCGCCGTCATCGGCAATATTGCCGGGGGCCAGGCAGCCGATCGTTTCGGCGCGACGCGCACTGTCGGTTGGTCACTGGCGCTGAGCGCGGCCATGCTCGTCACCTTCTCGCTGATCCCGACCTTCCTGCCGCATCACCTCGCCGGACCGGCGCTGATGGGCATGATGGTGCCGTGGGGCATCGTCGGCTGGGCCTTCCCGCCGGCGCAGGCGAGCCGCATCATCAAGCTCGCACCCGACGCGGCCCCGATCGTGCTGTCGCTCAATGCCTCGGCGCTTTATCTCGGCGTGGCGCTTGGCGCGGTGGTCGGCGGCGCGGTGCTGCGCTACGGCGCGCCGGCCGATCTCGGCCTGATCGCGGCGGTCTTCCCGATCATCGGGCTCGGCATCGTTCTGGCCGGGCGGATGTTTGCCCGGTCCGTCGCCATGCCCGCGGAATAAGACCGGCTCCGGGGCTTGAATCCTTGTTTTTTCGCGGCCGCTTCTTCACCTGGAAGGAGTGGCCGCGGGCAGTTCCAACTTCAACGCAGCCACTTCGTCGAGTGTGGCCCGCAGTTTCGCGGCCTGCTCCGCGCCGATCATGGCTTCGAATTGCCGTTGGGCGACGCTCCATAGCTTGATCCCCTCGTCGAGCTTGGCATGGCCTGATGGCGTCAGCCGTACGCGCTTGACGCGGCGATCGTCCTTGTCGGGGAAAGTTTCGACATAGCCGTCGCGGACCAGGGGCTTCAGCGTGTGGCCGAGCGCCGAAAGGTCCATGATCAGCGCCTCGGCAATGGCGCCCATCGCCGGCTCGCTGCCGACACTGATCTGGAAGAGCAGGCTGAACTGCGTGCCCTTCAGTCCGGAAGGCGCCAGCGCGTCGTCATAGAACCGGCCGAGCCTGCGCGCGGTGCGCCGCAACGTGGCATTGTTGCAGCGGCTAAATCCGGGCTGCTGAACTTCGGTCATGTCAACTCCTCGCCGGCGAAGAATGCGCCAGCCTGCCGCGGAAAATAGTTTCGGTCGCTGCTGTTGACAAGATACTGGCATATACCTATTTCGCTAAAAGCGGCATATGCCACTAATTGCAATTCCAAAAGAGGCCTGGCTTCCACATCGAAGCCGAATGACAGCGAAGAAAAGGAACGTGACAATGAGCAAGAATGACAACAAGGGCACGGCGGTCGTCACCGGCGCTTCATCGGGTATCGGCGCAGTCTATGCGGACCGGCTGGCGGGGCAGGGCTATGACCTTGTGCTGGTGGCGCGCCGTGCCGACCGGCTGCAGGAGCTCGCTGAGAAGCTGCGCCATGCCTACAGCCGCAACGTCAGCGTGATCGCAGCGGACCTGTCCGACGACGACGATGTGCGCCGTGTCGAGCAGGCGATATCGGCCGACGAAACCGTGACGCTGCTGGTCAACAATGCCGGCCTTGGCGGCCAGGCGGTGGTGGCAATCGCCGATGCCGACGCCGCCGAGCGCATGATCAAGGTCAACGTCGTGGCGCTGACCCGGCTGACGCGCGCCGTGCTGCCCGGGCTTTTGGCGCGCAACCGTGGCGCCATCGTCAATATCGCCTCGGTGCTGGCCTTCGACACCTCGTTCGGCGGTATCTACAGCGGCACCAAGGCCTATGTCGTCAACTTCACTGAAGCTCTGCAGCGTGAAGTCGCTGATACCGAGGTAAGGGTGCAGGTGGTGCTGCCGGGCGCGACCCGGACCGATTTCTGGGAGCTTTCCGGCAGCGATATCGATACCCTTCCGAAGGAGATCATCATGACCGCCGACGATATGGTCGATGCCGCCCTTGTCGGCCTGGCGCGGGGCGAAGCCGTCACCGTGCCGGCGCTTGCCGATACGGGAAAGCTGGACACGTTCCTCGGCGCCCGGCAGGCCTTCTACGGCAGCCTGCACGCCGACAAGCCGGCGGCTCGCTACGCCGCTTGAGGCTGGACGGGAAGGCTGGCGCCGACTTTGCAAGACTTAGGTTCCTCGCCCCCGCAACGCGGGGGAGAGGAAATGGGTATGCGCCTTACGCCGACCGCCACATCGGGATGATCGAGGCGGCGAGCACCAGCGCCAGCACGATGTTGAGCGCGCGCCATTGCCACTCGGTCTTGAGCAGCCGTGCCAGCACCATGCCGGCCATGCACCAGACGGACAGCGAGATGGCGGCGGTGAGGCCGAAGGTCGAGCCGAGCAGCAGCGCCAGTTGGCCCGGCCCGTCGGCAAGCGCGGCGAAGGAGGCAGCCGCGCCCAGCCCCATCGCCCAGCCCTTCGGGTTCATCCACTGGATGCCGGCGCCGCCCAGGAAACTGTTGGGCCTGGCCATGGCCACCTCGAGATTGGGCGGCCCGGCGCGGCCGATCTTGATTGCCAGCCAGACGAGGTAGAGCGAGCCGGCGATCTTCATGGCAAGCTGCAGCGACGGCATGGCAAGCAGCAGGCCGGCAAGCCCGGCGGCCGCCGCACCCGTCACGGTCGCGAGGCCGGCAGCACTGCCGATCATCAACGGGACCGAGCGGCGAAAGCCGAACTGCGCGCCTGAAGCGGTCGACAGGGTGGTCGCGATGCCTGGTGTGGCAGTGGCCACGAAGGCAAACAGGATCAGCGGCAAGATAGGCTGGAGCATGGGGACGTCCTTTGTCGGAAGCCCCATGGTAGACGCCGGCTTGCATCAGTAAATGCAATGTTTGCGATGATCAGCATTAGCCTCTATAATGCTGGAATGATCCGCAATCTCGATACCAGCCTCGTGCGCACCTTCGTCACCGTCGCCGATAAGGCCAGCATGACGGCGGCGGCCAACGCGCTGCACCTGACGCAGGGCGCCGTCAGCCAGCAGGTCAAGCGGCTGGAAGAAACGCTCGGCTGCAGCCTTTTCGAACGCGACCGGCGCGGTCTGCGCCTGACCCATTCCGGTGAGCGGCTGTTCGATAAGGCAAGGCGCCTGCTCAGCCTCAATGACGAGATCTGGACCGACATGATGGGGAGCGCGGTGGCCGGCCAGGTGCGGATCGGCGTGCCCTACGATCTTGTCGGCACCTTGCTGGCGCCGGTGCTGAAGACCTATGCCGAGGCCTATCCGCAGGTCGAGATATCGCTGGTCTGCGCCTCCTCGCCGGAACTGGCGGCAGCACTTGCTGCGGGAACCATCGACCTCGCGGTGATCGAGGAGCGGGTCGGTCCGACGTCAGGCGAATGCCTGGCCATCGACCGGCTGGTCTGGGTCGGGGCAAGGGGCGGGGCGGCCCGCGCCAAGCGGCCGCTGCCGGTCTCGATCGTCGCCGACACCTGCGCCTTCCGGCCGGTGGTGCTGTCGGCACTCAACGAGCATGGGCTGGAATGGCGCAGCGTGTTCGAGAACGGCAACATCGACGCGACCACGGCGACGGTTCGCTCGGACCTCGCCGTCACCACATGGCTGGCTTCCACCGTGCCTCCGGATCTCGACATATTGCCGTTCGACGCCGGCCTGCCGCCGCTGCCGAATTTTGCCATCAACCTGCATCTGCCGAGGCATGGCGTCGGGCCGTCGGCGCAGGAGTTCGCACGGCATATCCGTGGGGGGCTGGGGCGGCGATTGCAGGCGGCATGAGGAGTCGCGTCTAGCTGGTCACCCCTCAACCGTCTCGGCGCTACGCGCCGATCCACCTTCTCCCACAAGGGGCCCGTTGCGCAATATTGCGGGAGGCTTGTTGTGAGGATTGAGGGCGGCCATTTTCGTTGCTTTGGAGGCT